>CAISJH010000282.1 GCA_903885585.1 uncultured beta proteobacterium | reverse complement strand
GCCTGCGAGGGGCGCGGGACGCGACAGCGATGCGAGCTGAGTGGGAGCTAACGCGATGGGAAGGCACAGGGTGACCAGCGTACCGTCGTCGTCAGACACGAACCAGACTAGACGCAAAGTGAGTGCAGACGCCCAGCGCAACAGCCTGGGAGGCCAGACACACAGATACCCGCTCGAACCGAAAGATCACTCACTGGACCGGTTGAGAGCACCCCGCGCGCCTATATGAGCGATGAGCGCGCCGAGCCGCATCACGGGCTGTTGTTCAACGCGGTGGAATCCTCGAAGCCAGCGCACGCGGCGTGAAGTCGGGCAGGAAGCGGCATTCCGCCACCTGCGCAGGCTTGAGGTCGCGGCAGCGCTGGGCGATGCCCGCGGGTGTCGGCTTCTCGCCCTGCTCCACCCAGCGCAGCAAGGTCTCGAACAGCGGCGGGTAGATCGCATCGCCCAGATAGCTGTGCTCGCGCGAATCGACAAAGGTCTGCACCAGTCGATGCCCGTTGCCCGCGGCCTGCATGCGCTGGCGCAGCGTGTCGTGACCCTCGACGAACACGGTGGAGTCACCCACCCCATGGGTGGTGAGCACCGGCACTGTGAAGCGACCGGCGTGGTCCACGTCAGCGACAAAGCGCGCCTGCGCCTGCGGGTCGGGCTTGAAGCGGGGCACGGCTGCATTCAGGGCGGCATCATCCGTGGAGCCGGTGTAGCGCACGCGCTCGTTGCCGAAGGGCGCCCCGCCTGACTTCTGCACCACGTCACGCAGCGTGAAAGTGCCCCAGTTCAGGTGGCTGATGAGCGAACTCTCGGGGGTCTTCACCACATCCACCAGCGTCTTGATGCGCTGTGCCTGCTCGGCCGTGCGCTGGGCGGCGGGCTTGCGCAAGCCCAGGCACTCGTCGGCCCGGGCCGCCAGGTCGGCGTTGGTCATCTTCGAGTCCGCAGGCAGCCCCAGGGACAGCGGGTAGGCGGGCTCGCTCGGGCGCGGATGGTTGCCGCACAGGTGCTGGTATAGCGCGCGCAGGTCCAGCCGGAAGTCGTAGGTGGCCGGGCCCGCCACGACGCCCCTGGTCAACAGGATGCCCTCCCAGCTCTTGGGATACATCTCCGCAGCGCGCGCGGCCACCATCGCTCCCCAGGACTGGCCGTGGAGCAAGGTGCGACGGGGCTTGGCCACATGCTGCAGGAAGATGCGACGCACCCGCTCGGTGTCCTCAGCGGCTGTGGTGACAGCAAAGCCCCCCTGGCGGAACACCGAGCCGGCCCAGGCGTGGCCCTCGCGCACGGTGATCGCCCAGCGCTTGATGTCCTCATCAGCCCGTGCTGCAGTGGGCGCCCCCAGGTTGGGCCCACCGTGCGCATGCACCACCAGCACGCCACTCCACTTCTCGGGCATCACGATCAGGTAGTGCGAGGTGGCCGAATCCTGCCCACGCAGGCAGCGCGCTCCAGCCGGCACCCCGTCTGGGCAGGACACCGCCTGGGGCGGCGCCTCTGGGGCAACTGGGGGCTGCGAAGTCGAGGCACAGCCTGAAAGCCACAAGGTCGCCGCAAGGGCCGCCCCGCAGGCCGATCGTGTCGCGCGGTCCCGCAGGGAGCGGTCAGCAAAGGTCATCTTGGTTCACCAAAGTGTAGAGATGCGTCGCACTGTATGCGGCGACGTCTCGCAGTGGTGTTCGGGGAAGCACGGGGCTCGCCTTGGGTGGTCGGGAAGACCCGCGACACAGGGAAAACCCGAGCCAAATCCCGAGTCACAAGGAGGGCCGCAGTCAGGCAGGGCGTGAAGGCTTGGCCGGGCACCCCAACAATGATCAATCGATCACGTAACAGGAGACCGCCTTGGTTCTTTCCGCCCTCACCTCCGCACGCCGTCGCACCGCGCTGTTTGCACTCGCGGCCGCCTCGGCCATCGTCGCCGGTTGCGCGTCGCAGCCGCCGGCACCTCCTACTGTCTCGCCCGTCGTCAGCGCACCTGTGCAGTTGGCCTGGCAGCAGGGCCGTACACCCGAGCAGGCCAGCAGCACGCTCGCCCCACTGGCCGGTCGTCTGACCGCCACGCCGCCCGAGCAGATTGCGCTGAACCGCCTGAAGGTGCCGCAAGGCTTCAAGCTGGAGTTGTGGGCGCACGGCCTGCCGGGTGGCCGCGCCATGGCGCGCGCTGACAACGGCAAGATCTACGTGGGCACGCGCGGTATCGGCCGCGTCTACGAGATCAGCGACAACGGCGGCCAGCGCACCGTGCGCACCGTGATTGACAAGCTCACCCAGCCCGCAGGCGTTGCGGTGCGTGGCAACACGCTGTACGTGTTTGCCATCGACAAGGTGCTGCGCTTCGACAACATCGCCACCAACCCCAACGCGGCGCCGGTCGACATGACCCAGGCGTTCAATCTGCCGCCCGAGCAGCACCACAACTGGAAGTACGTGGCCTTCGGCCCGGATGGCAAGCTGTACGTGCCCTTCGGCGCGCCGTGCAACATCTGCCTGCCGGGACAGGAGTACGCGCAGATCCGCCGCTACAACGCCGACGGCTCGGGCATGGAGGTCATCGCTCGCGGCGTGCGCAACACGGTGGGCTTTGACTGGCACCCGGTCACCAAGGAGTTGTGGTTCACCGACCACGGCCGCGACTGGATGGGTGACGACACGCCCGACGACGAACTCAACCGCATGAGCAAGGTGGGCCTGAACTTCGGCTTCCCCTACTGCCATGCCGGCGGCGTTCCTGACCGTGACATCGTCAAGGCCAAGCCCTGCGACGGTGTGACGCTGCCGGTGACCAACATGGGCCCGCATGCCGCCGTGATGGGCATCAAGTTCTACACCGGCAACATGTTCCCGGCCGAGTACCGCAACGCGATGTTCATCGCGCGCAAGGGCTCCTGGAACCGCTCCAAGAAGCTGGGCTTCGACGTGGTGGCTGTTACGGCCGACGCTGATGGCCGCAACGCCAAGACGACGCCCTTCCTCACCGGCTTCCTGAACGCTGACGACACCTTCAACGGCCGCCCGGCTTACATCCATCAGCAGCCTGACGGCTCGCTGCTGGTGTCGGACGAGCAGATGGGTGCTGTCTACCGCGTGAGCTACTCTCGCTGAGCATGCCCGTGTCTGGCTGCATGGCCACCGCCCGAAAGGCGGTGGCCTTTTTCGTGACGACGCTGGCGCTGAGCCCTGCCCTGGCGCAGGCTCAAGCCCCAGCCCCACAGCCCGCCGCGACAGCAGCGCCGGCCTCGCCGACAGCGAAGCTTGCGCTGTGCGGGGCCTGCCACGGCGCCAACGGCAATTCAGCGCTGGCGCTCAGCCCATCACTGGCCGGGCAGCCCAAGGTGTTTCTGGAGAACACGCTGATCCTCATCCGCGAGGGCCTGCGGCAGATCGCGCCGATGCAAGGGCTTCTGAACGGCATGAGCGATGCCGAGATCGTGGCGCTGGCTGATCACTACAGCCGCCAGCAGGCGAAGGGCCAGGACGTACCGCGCGACGAGGCCGGCTTCCGCCGCGGTGAGGCCATCGCCTCGCGCGCGCTGTGCAGCACCTGCCACCTGCCCAGCTACGCCGGCCAGCAGCAGATGCCGCGCCTGGCCGCTCAGCGCGAGGACTACCTGGTGCACTCGATGCGCGAGTTCCGCGACAACAAGGCCCAGGGGCGCGACACGATGATGAACGGCGTGCTGCGCGGCTTCAGCGACCGCGACATCGCCGACATGGCGCACTACTTC
>CAISJH010000281.1 GCA_903885585.1 uncultured beta proteobacterium | reverse complement strand
CGCGGCCATCACCCCCTTGGGCCGGCCGGTGGTGCCGCTGGTGAACATCAGGTCGGCCGTGGTGTCGGGCTGCACGCGGGCGCGGCGCTCATCAACCTGCGCCTGCGGCACTTCCGAGCCCTTGCTCAGGAAATCAGCCCAGCGCAGGTCTCCGGCCTGCAACGCGCCGCTCTCGCGCAGCACGATCAGGCCGCGCAGCGTGCTCGGGCGCAGGCCGTCCAGCAACGCGGGGTAGTCCTGGCCCAGAAAGCTGCCCACGCAGAACAGCCGCACGGCACCGCTGCGCGCCAGGATGTCGGCCGCCTCGGCACCTTTCATGCGGGTGTTGATGGGCACCAGCACCCCGCCCACGGCATGCACCGCGCTGGCCGCGACGATCCACTCGTGCAGATTGGGCGCCCAAAGCGCCACACGATCGCCAAAGGCCACACCCAGCGCCAGCAATGCCCGCGCAGCCTCGTCCACGCGCTCGCTCAAGCGCGCAAAACTCAAGGTCAGCTCGCCGTCCACCACGGCGGGGCGGTCGCCGTAGCGGGCCGCGGCCTGCTGCAGCATGGCGGGGATGGTGGGTGGCAATTCGCGCTCGGTGTCGGGAGATGGGGCCTGGGTCATGGGTACTTCACTTTCACCACCGCAGTTCGCGGCACCGCTTGACAGCCCAGCACCCAGCCCAGGCGCAGGTCGCGAGCGTCCAGCGCGTCGTTGTGCCGCATGTGCACCTGGCCTTCAACCACCCTGCACATGCAGGCGGCGCACATACCGGCCTGGCAGGAGTACGGTGCAGGCAACTTGTGACGCAAGGCCGCCTCCAGCAGGGTCTCCTCACCGCCGCAGTCGATGCGGTGCACCTCGCCGTTGAGCTCGATCTCGACCCGGGCCTCGTCGATGGGGGCTGTGGCGCCCTCTTCTGGACCAGGAGCTGGGGCAGGGACGACCGGTGCTACAGCCGCCGCTGCAGTCTGGCCAGGGGCTTCACTACGGACGGGTACCGCAGCGGGCGGCGTCGCCACCGCCCCCTCCAGCGGCAGCGACACGAAGCGCTCCACATGCACCTGCTCGTCGGTCAGGCCAGCCTGGGCCGCGGCCTGGACCGTGGCGTCCATGAAGGGACCGGGGCCGCAGACGAACAGCGACGCCGCCGACCACGGCCGCAACCAGGCCTCGAGCTGGGGCACCGTGGGCACACCCTGCACGCTGTCCAGCCAGTGCTGGACCTGCAGCCGCTCAGGGTGAGCCCGGGCCAGCTCGTTGAGCGTGTCGCGGAAGATGACAGAGCGTTCGTCGCGGTTGGCGTAGAACAGCGCCACGCGCCCCGCGCCTCGTGCCAGTACCGAGCGCAGGATGGACAGCACGGGTGTGATGCCGCTGCCACCGGCCAGCAGCACGAAGTCGCTGTCTAGCGAGCGTGGCGTGAACACGCCTGCAGGCGGCAGCACCTGCAGCGTGTCGCCCGCGCGCACTTGGTCGCACAGCCAGTTGGAGCCGAGGCCTCCAGCGACGCGCTTGACTGTCACGCGCAAGCCTTCGTCCAGGCCAGGCGCGCTGGACATGGAGTAGCTTCGGGGCAGTTGCGGTACGTCGCGGCCTTGCACGGGCAAACGCAGCGTGACGAACTGGCCAGCGCGGTAGGCAAAGGTCAGGGCCTGCTCGGGCGGTAGGTCGAAGACGAAGGACTTGGCGTCGGCCGTCTCGTCCACCACCGCGCACACGCGCAAGGGGACGTAGCGAGGGTCGGCGGTGTTGGTCATGTGGTCAGGGCCTCCGGGTTGGGAGACGCGAGGCCCCGTGCGATCTTTCTCGGATTCAGACAGGAACACACCCTGATCACCTTGGCCTGCAGCACGCTCACAGCCCCACGCCCAGAATGGCCCCGTCCGCCCGGATCTCCGCGCCATTGATGGCGCTGGAATCGTCGCTGGCCAGGAAGAGCAGCACGCTGGCGATCTGCTCGGGCAGGCAGGCCCGGCCGGCCGGGTTCTTCACCGGGT
>CAISJH010000280.1 GCA_903885585.1 uncultured beta proteobacterium | reverse complement strand
TGAGAAAGGAAGCCGCCATGTTCACCACCGACCCGAACCTGCCCGCCGCCCCTGCCCCGCAGGACCTGTCTTTCGACGTCACCGAGGCCGACTTCCGCCAGACCGTGCTCGAGCGCTCGCTCGAGGTGCCGGTGCTGCTGGACTGCTGGGCCCCCTGGTGCGGGCCCTGTCGCAACCTCAAGCCGCTGCTGGAAAAACTGGTGCAGGCCTACGGCGGGCGCTTCGTGCTCGCCAAGCTCAACACCGACGAGGCGCCGCAGATTTCGGCCGCGCTGCAGATCCGCAGTATTCCGCTGGTGGTGCTGTTCGTCGGCGGGCGGCCGGTGGACCAGTTCACGGGCGCGCAGCCCGAAGGCCAGATCCGCCAGTTTCTCGACAAGCACCTGGGGCCCCAGGTGTCAGAGGCCGAGCAGATCCGCCTGGAGGCGGCCGAAGCGCCGGACGCCGAGACCGCTGAAGCCCTGCTGCACGAGGCACTGAGCTACGAGCCGGACAACGGCGCCGTGCTGCTGGACCTGGCCGAGCGCGTGGTGGCGCGCGGCGACCTGGACGAGGCCGAGCAGGTGCTGCAGGCCGTGCCCGAGGCCGAGCGCAAGGACCGCCACGCCGGCCTGCTCAAGCGCATCGAACTCGCCCGCAACCGCCCGCAAGGCGATCCGGCCGCCCTGGCCGCGCGCATCGCCGCCAACGGCAAGGACTTCGAGGCCCGCTTCGCGCTGGCGGCCATCCGCGTCTATGAAGGCGACTTCAACGCCGCCTTCGACGAATTGCTCGAAGTGGTGCTGCGCGACAAGGCCGAGTGGCGCGAGAAGGCGCGGGTGCAACTGGTGGAGTGGTTCGACGCCTGCCCGGATCCGGCGACCGTCAGCCGCGGGCGGCGCTACCTGGGGATGTATCTCAACTGAGCTGGGCCGCGGGAGGCTATGGCGAACCGAGCCTGAACGGCCAAGAACCTCGGACCTGGAGCTTTTCGGGGCTCAACCCGCCAGGCGAATGGGCAGCCTCCGGATGCGCTGCCCCGTCAGCACCGCCAGGGCATTGACCACCGCCGGTGCGATCGGCGGCACGCCCACCTCACCCAGGCCCCCTGGCGGACGGGCACTGGGCACGAAGTGAGTCTCCACTGACGGCATCTGCGCCAGGCGCAGCACGTCCTGCTGCGCGAAGCTGGCCTGCTCCACACGGCCGTCTTTCACCGTGATCTCACCCATCAGCGCGGCCGTCAGGCCGAAGGCCACCGCGCCCTCCACCTGCGCCCGGGCGCTGTCGGGGTGCACCACCACGCCGCAGTCCACGGCGCACACCACCCGGTGCACACGGGGGGCGCCGTTTTCCAGCGACACCTCGGCCACCTGGGCGCAGATGGAGCCGAAGCTGGCATGCAGCGCCAGGCCCCGCGCCCGGCCGGCCGGCAAGGGGGTGCCCCAGCCGGCCTTCTGCGCCGCCAGATCCAGCACGGCGCGGTGGCGGGGGTGGCGCTCCAGCAGGCCACGGCGGTAGGTGAGCGGGTCCTGCCCCGCGGCGGCGGCCAGCTCGTCCAGGAAGCACTCGGTGAAGAAGGCGTTGTAGGAGTGCCCGACGCTGCGCCAGTACCCCACAGGGACGGGCGTCTTGCACAGAAGTTGGCGCACGCTTACATGGGGGATGGCGTACGGCAGATCGAAGGCGCCCTCGGCCTGGAACTTGTCCGGCACCGCGGGCGTGGCCAACCCCACCAGGCGGTCGGAGAAGGACTGGGTCACCGAGGGTGCGGCGACCCGGTTCTCCCAGGCCTGGGGGCGGCCGGTCGCGTCCAGCGCCGCACGGAAAGAGGCCATGGCCGCCGGCCGGTACCGGTCGTGGCGGAAGTCCTCTTCGCGCGTCCATTGCAACTGCACGGGCACACCCGGCAGGCGCTGCGCGATGGCCACGGCCTCGTCCACCATGTCCACCTCCAGCCGGCGGCCAAAGCCTCCGCCCAGCGCCGTCATGTGCAGCGTGACCTTGGAAGGCCACACCCGCGCGGTGCGCGCGGCCTGCAGCCGCGCCAGGATGGGCACCTGGGTAGGGCACCACAGCGTCACCTGACCGTCCGCCATCTGCGCCGTGCAGTTGACAGGCTCCAGCGCGGCGTGCGAGAGAAACGGCACCTCGTAGACGGCCTCGATGCGGCGGCCGGCGGCGGCCAGCGCGGCCTCGGCGTCGCCCTCGCTGCGAAAGCCCGTGCCCTGGTCTGGCCCCTGGAGGGCCGTCTGCAACTGCTGTCGCAGCGTGGCGGTGGACAGGCCCTCGTGAGGGCCTGCACGCCATACCACGGCGCCAGCGGCCAGCGCCGCCTCCAGTGCCTGGTCAGCACGCCAGAAGCTGTCGGCCACGACCACGACCGCCGACTGCGCCTCCAACGCAAAAGCGGCCTGCACGCCCGGGCGGCGCAGCGTGGGGGCGGTGTCGAAGGAGACCACGCCACCGCCCAGGGTAGGTGCGTGGCGGATCGCCGCAAAGCGCAGCCCGGGCACGCGGACATCGGTGCCGTAGACGGTGCGGCCTGTCACCCGGGCAGCGCCGTCCAGTCGCGGCACCCCCGCTTGGCCAACCAGGCGGAAGCGGGCCGGGTCCTTCAGCGGTACGTCGGCAGGCGGCGTCAAGGTGGCCGCGGTGGCCGCCAGCGCGCCATAGCCCAGCTCCCGGCTGGAAGGCGAATGCACCACCTTGCCGCCTTCGGCACGGCATTCGGTCACCGGGACACTCCAGCGCTGCGCCGCCGCCTGCAGCAAGAGGCTGCGGGCGGTGGCACCCGCCAGGCGCAGCGGGCCCCAGGCATCGCGCACGCTGGAAGAACCCCCCGTGGCATGCAGCGACAGCGCGCGCCCGGCCCACTGCAGCGTGGCCCCAGTGGTGCGGGCCCCCCAGCCCTCGTCGTCCATCTCAAACGGCGAGGCGTTCAACAGCAGGGCCGTGTTGGCATAGAGCGCACCCACGGGCGTGGGCTGGATGGCCACCCGCGCCCAATCGGCCTCCAGTTCCTCGGCCACCAGCAAGGCCAGCGCGGTATGCACCCCCTGGCCCATCTCGGCCCGCGGGGCCGCCACGGTGACGCGCCCGTCCTCGGCAATCTTCAACCAGGCGTTGAGCGCCACCTCGCCCGGGCCGGCGGCGAAATCGGCCGCCTCGCCCAAGCGCGCTCGCGGCGACACGCCACAGCCCACGAGCAAGCCACTGCCGGCTGCAGCACCGGCCACCAGGAAACCTCGGCGCCGCATGCTCAAACCCCCGCCATGGGGGCCGCGCGGGGCCCGAACACCGCCGTGCCCACGCGCACCAGCGTCGAGCCCTCGGCAATGGCAGCCTCCAGGTCGTCACTCATGCCCATGGACAGCGTGTCCAGCGCAAGCCCCTGCCGGTTCAAGTCGTCCTGCAGCAGCCGCAGCGCGCGGTGGGGAGCGCGCTGGGCCTCGAGACCGTGCAGCGCCTCCGGAATGGCCATCAAGCCGCGCAGACGCAGCCGCGGCAGGGCCGCGACGGCCGGGGCGATCTCGGCCACCTCGGCGGGCAGCAGCCCGCTCTTGCTCGCCTCGCCGCTGATATTGACCTGCAGGCAGATGTTCAAGGCAGGCAGATGGGTGGGCCGCTGGTCTGACAGGCGCTGCGCGATCTTCAGGCGGTCCACCGAGTGGACCCAGTCGAAAGCCTCGGCCACAGCGCGGGTCTTGTTGCTCTGCAGGGGTCCGATCAGATGCCACTCGACGGCAGGGCGAAGGTCAGCCAGCGCGGCCATCTTGTCCAGCGCCTCCTGCACGTAGTTCTCGCCAAAGGCGCTCTGCCCTTGCGCCAGCGCCTCGCGTACCGCCTGCGCCGGCTGCAGCTTGCTCACGGCCAGCAACTGCACCGCTGCAGGCGCGCGGCCCGCCTGCGCGCAGGCCTGCGCCATTCGGGTCTGGACTGCACGCAAACGCTCTTGGAGGGTGGTCATAATGAATCGGTCAGCTGTGTCGAATTGCCGCTGCGAAAGCTTAACGCCCGAACCTCAACGCTGCCTCGCGCCTGCCCATGGACATCACGCAACTGCTGGCCTTTGCGGTCAAGAACAAGGCCTCAGACTTGCACCTGTCGGCCGGTCTGCCCCCCATGATCCGGGTCCACGGCGATGTGCGGCGCATCAACATCGACGCGCTGGACCACAAGCAGGTCCACGACATGGTGTACGACATCATGAACGACATGCAGCGCAAGCAGTATGAGGAAACACTGGAGTGCGACTTCAGCTTCGAGATTCAAGGGCTGGCGCGCTTTCGGGTCAACGCTTTCAATCAGCAACGCGGCGCCGGCGGCGTGTTCCGCACCATTCCCAGCAAGATCCTGACGCTGGAGCAGATCAACGCCCCCCAGATCTTTGGCGACCTGGCGCTGCGACCACGCGGGCTCATCCTGGTGACCGGCCCCACGGGCTCCGGCAAGAGCACGACCTTGGCCGCCATGGTCAACCACCTCAACGAGACCGAGTACGGCCATGTCCTGACGGTGGAAGACCCGATCGAGTTCGTGCACGAAAGCAAGAAGTGTCTGGTCAACCAGCGCGAGGTGGGCCCGCACACCCTGAGCTTCAACAACGCCCTGCGCGCCGCGCTGCGCGAGGACCCGGACGCCATCCTGGTGGGCGAACTGCGTGACCTGGAGACCATCCGCCTGGCCATCACCGCCGCCGAGACCGGCCACCTTGTGTTCGGCACGCTGCACACCAGTTCAGCCGCCAAGACCATCGACCGCATCGTCGACGTCTTCCCCGCAGCCGAGAAGGACATGGTGCGGGCCATGATCTCGGAAAGCCTGGTGGCCGTGATCTCCCAGACGCTGTGCAAGATGAAGGACGGCAAAGGCCGGGTGGCAGCGCACGAGATCCTGCTGGGCACCCCAGCGGTGCGCAACCTCATCCGCGAGAACAAGATCGCGCAGATGTACTCCGCCATCCAGACCAGCCAGGGCATCGGCATGCAGACCCTGGACCAAAACCTGACCGACCTGGTGCGGCGCAACATCATCACACCGGCCGAGGCCCGGTCGAAGGCGAAGATTCCCGAGAACTTCCCAGGCTGAGAGTGCGACGGGCAACGCCGACAAAGTTCTCGCCACGGGCCCACCGTCCAGCGCCACGAGACCACCACCCCTGCGAGCGATCACCGGCATCCACCCCATGGAACTCGACCAAGCCTCGAAATTCGTCACCGACCTGCTCAAGCTGATGCTCGCCCGAAAGGGCTCGGACCTGTTCCTCACGGCCGACTTTCCGCCGGCCATCAAGGTGGACGGCAAAGTCACCAAGGTGAGCCCGCAACCCCTGACGCCGCAGCACACGGTGGAGTTGGCGCGGGCCATCATGAACGACAAGCAGGCC
>CAISJH010000279.1 GCA_903885585.1 uncultured beta proteobacterium | reverse complement strand
GGCCAAAGCGACGCAGGCCACGGCCTGCTTCCAGGTGATGCGCATGGAGAACTCCTCTGTGCGGGTGGAAACCTCGGACCATAAGGGGTTTCGGTGCCTTTGCCCACCGAGGATTCCCCGGGGTGCGGGGGCCTGGGTCGCACAGAATCCGCAACACTGAGCCTTGGAGCGCCCTGCTTTGTCTTCTTCCTGCGATGTGCTTGTCATCGGCGCCGGCGTGGTCGGCTGTTCGGTGGCCTTCCACCTTGCCCGGCTCGGCGCCGGCCGCATCACCGTGCTGGAACGCCGTCAGGTGGGGGCGGGCACGACGGCGCAGTCCAGTGGCATCCTGCGCACGCACTACTCGGTGCCTGAGAACGTGGAACTGGCGCGCCGCTCCTGGCGCGTGTTCGAGGACTTCGCGCGTTGTGTCGATGATGAAGAGGCTTCGGCCGGCCTGGTTCGGTGTGGCTACCTGATCGTGGCCCCCGAGGGCCCCCGGTTGGAGGCCCTGCGTGCCTCGCTGGCGCAGCAGGCGGCCATGGGCATCCCGGTGGAGCAGCTCACGCCTCTCCAGGCTGCGGATCGCCTGCCCATCGCGCGCTTCGACGATGCCGCCCTGATTGGCTGGGAGCCCGAAGCCGGCTTTGCCGACGCCTACCTGGTGGCCACCGGCTTCGCGCGTGCGGCCAGGCGCCTGGGCGTGAAGTTCCACGAAGGTGTGGACGTGACGGGGCTGTGCCTGGAAGGCGGGCGGGTCACGGGGGTGCAGACCGCTGAGGGCCGCATCGACGCCGGCGTGGTGGTCAGCACGCAGAACATCTGGGCCCGCGACATCGAACGCTGGACGGGCGTTGCCAGCCCGGTGAGCGCCGAGCGCCACCAGGTGCTGGCGCTTCAGGGGCCGCAGGCCTACACCCCTGCCATGCCGGTGTTCAAGGACCTGGCCTCTCCTGGGATGCTTTACGCCCGCAGCTATGGTGGTGCGCAGATGCTGGTCAGCGAGGGTCTGCCCGGGCAGACCCTGACCGAGCCCGATGACCGTCAAGGCGATGTCTCCATGGACACGGTGGCCGAGATCGGCGCGCAGGTGGCCGAGCGCTTTCCCTCCTTTGCCGAGGCGGGTTTGGCGTCGTCATGGACGGGCGTCTACGATGTCACGCCCGATTGGAACCCGGTGCTCGGGCCGCTGCCTGAAATGCCCGGGCTGGTGGTGGGTTACGGCTTTTCCGGGCATGGCTTCAAGCTCTCGCCTGCCGTGGGCCGGGTGCTGGCCCAGGCTGCGTTGGGCCAGCCCACCGACGTGAGCCTGGCCCCCTATGCGTTGGAGCGCTTTCGCGAGGGCCGCCTGCTGGTGGGCCGCTACGGGCGCGGCGCGGTCTCTTGAGTGCCGCCCCTTATCAGGTCGCGGGTGGCTGAGTCCCCGGGTCTTCGGGTCGCTCAGTCTGTGACCTCACGCATGGCCCGCAGGCGCTCTCGCACCAGCGGGTAGAGCTCTCGGATCTCTTCGACGAGTCTTTGCGCCTGCGCCAGGTCAGGGGCGGGTTGCCTCATTGCGAGTTCCAACCCATGGCAGCGGCTGGACAGCGCTGTTGCGCCCAGCGACGCCGCAGACGACTTGGCCTTGTGTCCCAAGGCGGCCAGTTGCGCGGCGTCGCCGCTGTCCAGTGCCAGCGCCAATTCCAAGACCGTCTTGTCCATCATGGACTCGAAAATGACGATGATCTGTCGGCGCATGCCCGTGTTGTTGCGGGTCAGGCTGCCCAAGGCCTGCGGGTCCAGGAGCTCGGCTTCGTCCCACTGGTGCAGGGCCTGCGGTGCGACGACCGCGGCGCGCGGCGACTCGGCAGCTTCGACTGCGGCCGGCCGCTGGCCGGACCGCACGCGTGACGACTTGTGAATCCACTCGCTGACGGTGGCGTAGAACGACTCAGGCACCACCGGCTTCGTGACGAAGTCGTCCATACCGGCGGCCAGGCAGTCGGCGTGATCCTCGCGGCGTGCATTGGCGGTCATGGCAATCACCGGCAGGCCGGTCCATTGCGGGTTCAGCCGGATGCGCCGGGTGGCCTCCAGGCCGTCCATCAGCGGCATCTGCACGTCCATCAGCACGCAGTCCACGTCCAGCTCCGCCAGCGTCTCCAGTGCCTTCTGCCCGTCGCCGGCCAGTACCACCTCGGCGCCTGCGGCCCTCAGCAGCTCGCTGGCCACCATCTGGTTCAGCGGGTTGTCGTCCACCACCAGGATGTGCAGACCGCGCAGGGACTGCCCCCAGCGCTGCTCGAAGTCCGCGCTGTCGGTTTCAGAGGGCAGGGTCGCGAGCCCGGACCCGCGCTGCAGCCGCGCCTCGAACCAGAAGGTGCTGCCCACACCCACCTGGCTGGTGACGCCCACCCGCCCGCCCATCAGCTCGGCGAGCTTGCGGCAGATGGCCAGGCCCAGGCCCGTGCCGCCAAAGCGCCTCGTGGTGGACGCGTCCGCCTGGTGGAAGGCCTGGAAGAGATGATCGGCCTGCTCCTCGGTCATGCCGATGCCCTGGTCGCGCACCTCCAGCCGGAAGTCGATGCCCTGCGGCCCCTCCGCCAACACGCGGCCCACCAGAGTGATGCAGCCTTGCGTGGAGAACTTCACCGCGTTGCTGACGAAGTTCAGCAGGATCTGGCGCACGCGCAGCGGGTCGCCGCGCAGCGTGCCGTCGAGAGCCGGGTCCAGGTCCATCTCAAGGCGCACGCCCTTCTGGCGCGCTGTCTCCTCCAACAGCGAGATCACGCCCGTGTAGATCGAAGGCATGGAGAAGTCCACGGACTCCAGGTCCAGCTTGCCCGCCTCGATCTTGGAGAAGTCCAGGATGTTGCTGATCAGCTCCAGCAGGAACTTGCCTGACTCGTGGATGTTGCGCAGGTACTCCCGGATCTTTGGGGGAGGCGAGGCGCGCAGGGCCAGGAAAGACATGCCCAGGATGCTGTTCATGGGCGTGCGCATCTCGTGGCTCATGTTGGACAGGAAGTCGCTCTTGGCCCGGTTGGCGAGCGAGGCCATCTGGGTGGCTTCTTCCAGGGCCTCGGTGCGGCGCAGGATCTTGGTTTCCAGGTCCTGATTGAGTTCTCCCAGGGCGCGTTCGGCACGCACGCGCTCAGTGATGTCTGTGCGGATGGCGATGTACTGCTCGGGCCGACCTTTCTCGTCGAGCAGGGGCACGATGGTGGCGCTGACCCAGTACAGCTCGCCCGCGCGGTTGCGGTTGCAGATTTCGCCGCGCCAGACTTGGCCCGAGGTGATCACCTGCCAGAGGTTCTCGAAGAAGGCTGCGGGCTGAAGCCCGGAATTGATGATTCGGTGGTTGTGACCGAGCAACTCTTCGCGGCGGTAGCCGGTGATGTCGCAGAAGCGGTCATTGGCGTAGGTGATGCGTCCGTCCAGGTCCGTGATGCTGACGATGGCGTGCTGGTCCAGTGCGAATTTCTGGTTGTCCAGGGCGCGCCGGCTGCGCTCACGCTCCTTGACCAGATCAGCGGTACGCCTGAACAGCTCCACCACCCGCGTGACTTCGGTGGGCGCGCCCGCCGTGTCCAGCTTGGAGGTGTCCAGCGTGCCCGACGCCAGTGCCTTGTCAAAGGCCTGCAGCCGCTCAAGTCCGCCCAGCCAGCGGCGCAGCAGAAAGTGGATGGGCCCCAGCCCCAGCAGCAGGCTGAGGAACCCGGCGCCCACGGCCAGCACGCTCAACCCCCAGAGGTCCGACGCCACGCTTCGGGCGTCGAACTTCAGCCGCAGCACGCCGTAGTCCCGTCCGCCTACCGTGATGTTGCGGTTGACGTCGTACAGCTC
>CAISJH010000278.1 GCA_903885585.1 uncultured beta proteobacterium | reverse complement strand
TGGGGTCCACCGCGCTGCGCTGTGTCAATTGCTGCACCTTGGCGGGAAAGTCCTGGTCGAGCAGGTCGCGCGCCGACAGGTTGACCCCGAACTTCATGGCCGGCCAGGCGGGACCGATGGAGGCGGCGTACCGTGCCGTCTGCTCGATCATCCACAGGGTCAGCTGGCGCACGAACCCGCTCTGTTCGGCAAAGGGCACAAACTCCATGGGCTGCACCAGGCCGCGCTCGGGGTGTTGCCAGCGCACCAGGGCCTCTGCCCCGATCACCTCGCCATCGGCCAGGCGGACCTTGGGCTGCAGGTAGAGCTGCAGCTGGTTGGTGTCCACGGCGATGCGCAGCTCCGTCAGCAAGGACAGCGAGTAGGCGCTGCTGCTGTCCAACCCGGGGTCGTAGGTGCGCACCCCCAGGCGGCGCTCCTTGGCGGCGTACATCGCAATCTCGGCGCGGCTGAGCAGCACCCCAGCCTCGTCGCCGTGCTCTGGGCACACGGTCAGGCCGATGCTCCCGCCCACATCGATGGTCTGATCGTCCAGCGTCAGCGGCCGCTCCAGGGCGGCCAGCACCCGTTGCGCCAGTTCATTCGCCTCGATGGCGTTCAGTCCAGGCAGGCAGAAGGCAAACTCGTCTCCTGACAAGCGCGCGACCACATCGGTGCTGCGCAGTACGCCCAATCTCAGGCGGTCTGCCATCTTCTTCAGCACCCGGTCGCCGAAGTCGTGCCCCATCACGTCGTTGATGAGCTTGAAGCGGTCCAGATCCAGCATCAGGATGGCGCAGGGCTCACGCCGAGCGACGCTGCCCGTCAGCAGTGCGCCCGCGGTTTCCATGAACTGCGCCCGGTTGGGCAGACCTGTGAGCGGGTCCCAGTAGGCCAGCTGACGAATATGCCCTTCGCGCGCCTGGGCCGCCTGCCGCATGGCCTCGAAGTTGCGGGCCAGGTCTCCCACTTCATCGGGTCCGGCGTTGGGCACGGGTTGAGAGAAGTCCCCCTGGCCCAGGCGCTGCGCGCTGGCGCTCAGCTGTTGCAGCGGCACGGTCACGCGCTGGGCCGTCATCAGGCTGCCGGCCGTCATGGCCAGCACGCCACACAAGGCAATGAACATCAGCGTCCGTTGCAGGTCCTGGTAGGGCGCGAGCACCTCGTCCACCGAGCGCAGCAACAGCACGGCCACCTCGCGGTCGTCGTCCAGCACCAGCGGCACCACCCGGCCCTCGTGTGACTGATTACCCAAGGGCAGGGTGAGCATGCCGTTCCCCGCCACAAGGGGTTCGACTCCCAGGGCGTTGCCCGTCTCGCCAAGGGGCAGCGCCTGCCACGCAGCCTGTCCCCTGGACCGGGTGACGATCGCGATCTTCACCGCCGACAGGTTGGCCATGTCCTTGATGAGATCGGCGGACAGGGCAAAACCCATCACCAGCTGTCCCACCCACTGCGGGGCGCGCACAGGCACGCTGATCAACTGCAGCGGGCGGCCGTCCAGGATGGCCAGTTGCGCGTCAGGCGCATCGGCACGCAGATTGAGGTTGGCCCGGGCCAGGGCGAGCAGCTTGTCGGCCTGCGCGGGCGCAGAGGCCACCAGATTGCGCTCCTTGTCAGTCACCAGCACCGCGACGGCACCCAAGCCTGAAGCCTGCTGCGTCAGGGCGAGTTGCAGGGCCGCGCGGTCTGTGCTGGTCACTGCCGAGCGGAAGCCGGCGTCCGAGGAGCGCAGCAGCGCGGCTTCACCCAGCTTCTGGGCGTTCTGGGCCAGCAGGCGCCGCAGCACGGCCTCGCTGGTGCGCAAGTCGCCTGCCACCTGCTGGGCGGCACGCCCATCGATGGTCTGTCGCAGGGCCAGGTAGCTCACTGCCTGCACCAGCAACAGGAGCCCAAGGAACAGACCCACGATGCGCACGTGCAGGCGCTGCCAGGGGCGCTTGGGGCGGACGACGGACCGGTTGGCGGTGGCGGTGGGTGGGTTCATGCGCCCTGCAGGGGGCTCTGCAGAGCCCGAAGCGGGCCAGTTTAAGCATCCCACAGCACTTTGGCTGTATTGCTCAGGGTATTGATCGTCCCCCGTATGTCGGGTGTGTCGTGCCAGGCCCACGCCCGGCTGCACCCTGTTGGCTGCGCGCCATGCGGCTCAGCACGGGTAGGAGGGCCAGGCTGGCCGCTGCTGCCAGGCCCCAGGCGGAGGCTGGCGGGAGCGCAAAGCCAAAGATTGCCCGCAGGACCGGTACGCCCACCACCAGGGCGAGCAAGACGGTGGTGGTGGCCAGAACCCACCAGAGCGCGGGATTGGGCCGCTGCAGCGATGCCGCCAAGGGCAGGCTGTAGGCGCGATTGGTCAGCACCAGTGCGGCCACGGCGGCCACCAGGCCCGCAAACACGGTGGTCCGCACCTGGTCTGCTGCGATGCCGGCCAGCGACAACCCGGCATACAAGCTACCCAGCAGTGCCAAAGCGGCGCCTCCCTGGGCCAGGCCCAGGCCCACCAGCGAGCGCGACACCACCGGCGCGGCCGGGTCGCGTGGGGGCCGGGCCATCACATCGTCCTCGTCGCCCTCGGCCTCGAAGACGATGGCGCACACCGGATCGATCACCAGTTCCAGGAAGGCGATGTGCACCGGGGCGAAGAGCGGTGGCCAGCCGGCCAGCAGCGGCAACAGCGCCAAGCCCGCGATGGGCACGTGCACTGCCAGTACGAACACCATCCCCTTGCGCACGTTGTCCAGGATGCGCCGGCCCAGGCGCAGGCCCTTGACGATGGCGCCGAAGTCGTCTTCCATCAACACCAGGCTGGCCGCCTCACGGGCCACGTCGGTGCCGCGTTGGCCCATGGCGATGCCGATATGGGCGGCCTTCAGCGCCGGGGCGTCGTTGACGCCGTCACCCGTCATGGCCACCACCTCGCCACCGGCCTTCAGGGCCTGCACCAGCTTGAGTTTCTGCTCGGGCATCACCCGGGCAAACACGCTGGTCTTGAGCGCCCGCTCCCGCAGGGTGGACTCGTCCAGCGCCTGGATGTCGGCCCCGGTCAGCACGCCGCCTGTGGTGTCGATGCCTGCCTCCTGGGCCATCGCCAGGGCGGTGCCCGGGTGGTCCCCCGTGACCATGGCCACGCGCACGCCCGCTCGGCGGCACTCGGCCACGGCGGCCGGCACTTCAGGGCGCAACGGGTCGGCCAGCGCCACCAGGCCCAGCGGCTCGAAGTCGAAGCCCTGTGGCGTTGCCGGCCACGCCGTGCCGGGCGTGCTGACCGCGCTGGCCCGGGCCACGGCCAGCACGCGTCTTCCGCGTGAGCCGAGGTCTTGCGCGGCTTGAAGCCACAAGCGCGACTGCTCGCCATCCAGACGACACAGCCGCGTGATGGCCTCTGGCGCACCCTTGGCCCAGATGGTGGGTGCTCCCGGTCCCGGGGCCTGCCACACATGCGACATGGCCAGCAGGTCGGGCGTGAGCCCCCAGGCATGCACGAGCTTCCACCCGGTGTGGTCGCTGGAGGCGTCCAGGTGGCTTTGACCCAGGGCGTGGAAGGCCCGCTCCATGGGGTCGAAAGGCTCAGGCTGGCTGGCCAGCACGGTGGCCTCGAGCAGGGCGTGAAAGGCCCTGGGCAGAGGGGTGTGCGCCAGGGCTGCGACTGTTGGCCCAACTGGCGGGAGGGCTGCGCCGCCACCGCCACTACCGCCCGCAGCACCCGCAGCACCCGCACCACCCGCACCACCCGCACCACCCGCACCACCCGCACCACCCGCACCACCCGCGTCACTCAAGCCGCCCAAGGCCTCGCCCGTGCCAGGCCGCCACACGCGCAGCGTGGGCCCGTCGGGCACCACCAGCTCGCTCACGGCCATGCGGTTCCAGGTCAGTGTGCCGGTCTTGTCGGTGCACAGCACGGTGGCCGCGCCCAGAGCTTCGATGGCCGCCGGGCGCCGGGCCAGCACGCGCTGGTGGGACAGCCGCCACGCCCCCATGGCCATGAACACGGTCAGGATGAGGGAGAACTCTTGCGGCAGCAGCGACATGGCCAGGGTGACGCCGCCCAGCAGCGCGGCCAGCCAGTCGCCGCGTGTCAGCCCGAAGACCGCGACGAACAGGGCGCTGGCCAGCACCCCGCCGATGGCGGCCAGACGCACCAGGCGGCGGGTCTGCAAGGTCAGGGGGGTGTCCGGGGTCTCGATCGATTGCAGGGACTGGCCGATGCGGCCCATGGCGCTGGCCGCCCCCGTGGCCGTCACCTCGGCCACACCCTGCCCCTTGACCACCACCGAGCCTGCCCACAGGAAGGGCTGGCGGTCGCCGCCGGGGTGAGCGTCCTTGACGTCCGGAGTCCCGTGAGCGCCCGCTGCTTGCGGCGGATCAGTCTGGGCTGCAGCCCGGAGTGATGCTGCTCCCTGAACGGTTGAAGACGCCACCTTGTCCACGGGCACCGACTCGCCCGTGAGCAGCGATTCGTCGGTCTGGAGCGCGTGTGCGGTGCGCAGCACCCCGTCGGCGGCGACGCGGTCGCCCTCGCCTACCAGCAGCAGGTCGCCTCGCACCACTTCGCGCCCTGGAATGCGCATCCGCACCCCGTCGCGCAGCACCAGGGCGCGCGGACTGGCCAAGTCCCGCAGGGCCTCGAGCACGCGCTCTGTGCGCTGTTGCTGAACCACCGACAGCCCGATCGTCACGAAGACGAAGACGCCCAGCACCAGCGCCTCGTGCACATCGCCGAGCAACAGGTAGATGCCCACCCCGGCCAGCAGGAACTGCGACATCGGGTCGCGCAGGGCCTCGCGGACGATGCGCCACAAGGTGCGGCGCGGCCCGCGGGGGAGTTCGTTGGGGCCTTCTGCCAGCAGGCGCCGCGCCGCCTCTGATGCAGGCAGGCCGGGGTCGGGCGTGAGAGCCATCGTGAGCTGATCCTCGGTCCTGGTGGCCCGTTACGTCCTGTGCAGGATCAAAGCTTGCGGCGCTTTCTATACTGCCAGCTCGACCCTTCACCCTGCGGGTCTGGACACATGGCGCACCCGCTCTCGGCGCGGCGGGCAGCGCAGGGAAACCCGAGCGCCCGCCATCCACGACCCATCGCCCCATGCGCTTTGCCCTGCTGCTGCTGTTGGCCGTGTTCTGCGCAACCCTGGCCTCGCTCGCGCTGCTGCAAGCCTTGACGCCGGAAGGCGTCTGGGCGCTGGAGGTGGGGGCGGCCGCGCTGCTCACCACCGCTCTCGTCGGGCTCATCGTCATTCCCTGGGAGCGCCGGTTGCGCCTGGGCGCGCGCCGCGCCGTTCAGGCCATTGACAGCTCCAACGACGGTTACTGGGTGCTCGACGGAGAAGGCCGGTTTGTGGAGGTCAACGACGCCTACTGCAGGATGGTGGATCTGCCGCGTGAGCAG
>CAISJH010000277.1 GCA_903885585.1 uncultured beta proteobacterium | reverse complement strand
GAAGTCGTAGACGCAGTTGTGGAAGTAATAGAACTCCAGGTGCTTGAACTCGGTCTTGGCGGCGCTGAACAATTCCTCAACGCGGTGGATATGCTCGTCCATGGTGCCGCCCACGTCCATGAGCAAGAGCACTTTCACGCGGTTGTGGCGCTCGGGCACGAGCTTGATGTCCAGCATGCCCGCATTGGCCGCCGTGCTGTGGATGGTGTCGTCGAGATCGAGTTCCTCGGCAGCGCCTTCACGGGCGAAGCGACGCAAGCGGCGCAGCGCCACCTTGATGTTGCGCGTGCCCAGCTCCTTGGTGTCGTCGTAGTCCTTGTAGGCGCGCTGGTCCCACACCTTCACCGCGCTGCGGTTGCGGCCCTTGTCCTGGCCGATGCGGATGCCCTGCGGGTTGTAGCCGTAGGCGCCAAAGGGGCTGGTGCCACCGGTGCCGATCATTCGGTTGCCGCCCTCGTGGCGCTCCTTCTGCTCCTCGAAGCGCTTCTTCAGCGTCTCCATCAGTTCGTCCCAGCCCATCTTCTCGATGGCGGCTTTTTCCTCAGCCGAGAGCTCCAGCTCCAGCGTCTTGCGCAGCCACTCCAGCGGCACGTCCTGGGTGAAGTCGGTCAGCAGCTCCACGCCCTTGAAGTAGGCGGAGAAGGCGCGGTCGAACTTGTCGAAGTTCGCCTCGTCCTTGACCAGGGTGGTGCGCGACAGGAAGTAGAACTTGTCCACGCTCGGGCCGCCCTCGTCGTCGATCACTCCGGCCTTGAGCGCCTCCAGCAAGGTGAGGTACTCCTTCACCGACACCGGCAGCTTGGCCGCGCGCAGCGTGTAGAAGAAGTTGATCAGCATGGTCAGCCTCGTCTTGGAGTGGCGGCGCGTAGTGGCGCTTTGCGCGCAGCCTGAGCGGCCGACCGGCTGCTTGCAGGTTCATGGGCCGGGTCGTGCAATCGCAGCCAGTCGAAGAACTCGCCATACCACTGCTGGCTGTTGCGAGGCTTCAGGATCCAGTGGTTCTCATCCGGGAACCACAGCAGCCGGGCATCCACGCCACGCGCCTTGAGCGTGTTGTAGTAGGCCAGACCCTGGGCATCGGGCACGCGGTAGTCCAGCGCGCCGTGGATCACCAGCGTGGGGGTGTTCATGCCGGCAGCATGGGCGTGCGGGCTCTGGCTCTGCACCTTGGCCATGTCGTCCCAGTACCAGGCGCCCAGCTCCTTGGCGTGCCAGAAGTAGGCGTCGTCGGCGAACATGCCCACCCAGTCGAAGCAGCCGGCATGGCAGATGTAGGCCTGGTAGCGGCCGGCCTTCACGTGGGCGTTCATCCACGCCACCATGTAGCCGCCGTAGCTGCCGCCGGTGGCAAAGACACGCTTCTTGTCGACCCAGGGCTTCTTCAGCAGAACGTCGGTCGCAGCCTCGATGTCCTGCAGCTCGAGCTCACCCCAGCGGTGGGTGATGCTGTCGAGGAAGGCGTGACCGAAGCTCGACGAGCCGTGGTAATTCACGCTGGCCACCACATAGCCTTGCGCCGCGAAAGCGTGGGTGTTCCAGCGGTAGTGCCACGTGTCACCTGCCGCAGTGTGCGGCCCGCCGTGGATGTTGTGCATCAGCGGGTGCTTGCGCTTGCGGTCGAAGCCGGGCGGGAAGGTCAGCCAGACCTGCACCTGATCGCCCTGGGCGCCGGTGATCCAGGTCTCTTCGGTCGTGCCGAAGTCGAGTTTCGACAGCAGCTTGTCGTTGAAGTGCTCGATGCGACGGGACTGCAGCGCGCCAGTCTCGTCGGGGCTGTGCGCATGCACGCGTCCGGGATACTGCGCGGAGTCCGCCAGCGTCACCAGCTGCCCGGCGGCTTGATCGTAGGTGTGCACGCAGCCGCCTGCGACGGCCACCGCACACTGCCGGGATCCGAGGTCGAAGCGCCACAGGTGGCGCCGGCCTTGCTGCTCGGCACACAACAGCACCGCGTCGGCCTCGTCGGCCCAGCGCAGAGGCGCGTGCACCTCGTGGTCCCAATGGGCGCTGAG
>CAISJH010000276.1 GCA_903885585.1 uncultured beta proteobacterium | reverse complement strand
ATGGAAGCCATGCTGCTGGCCGCCGTACCCGTGAATGAGAACGCTGTCCGCGAGCTGGCGCTGCAGCGGGCGCTGGCGGTGCGTGATGCCCTGATTGCCCGGGGTCTGCCGGCCGAGCGGCTGTTCCTGGCGGCCCCTCTGGTGGCGCTTGGGGCCGGTGGACAGGCCAAACCCGAGGTGCGCATGACCATCACCGGGCCTTGAGAGCTTGTGAAACAAGCTCGGAGTCACGCCTTGGGCCGCTCCGCGCGACACTCCAGGCACAGCGCCCCGCAGACACGTGGCGTGGCGTGTGACGACCCAGTTGGAGAACCTTGAATGCAAACGGAATCGATCACCCTCGGAGGCGGCTGCTTCTGGTGCACGGAGGCGGTGTATGAGCTGGTGGCCGGCATCACGGCCGTGGAGTCCGGCTACTGCAACGGGCACGTGCGCAACCCCAGTTACGAGCAGGTGTGCGAAGGCCACACCGGGCACGTCGAGGTGGTGCGCGTGAGCTTCGAGCCTGCGGTCATCGGCCTGCGGGAGGTGCTGGAGATCTTCTTCGCCATCCACGACCCCACGACCTTGAACCGGCAGGGGAACGACGTCGGCCCGCAGTACCGCTCGGGTATCTACCTGCATGACGAGTCTCAGCGGGCCGTGGCCCAGGCCGTGTGGGATGAAGCGCAGTCAGCTCACGCTGGCCGGTTGGTCACGGAGCTGGAGCTCTTGAGCAACTACTGGCGTGCCGAGGATTACCACCAGCACTACTTTGCCCAGCATCCCCACCAGGGCTATTGCGCCTTTGTGGTGGCGCCGAAGGTGGAGAAGTTCCGCAAGACCTTCCGCACCCACCTCAGGCCTTGAGGGCCCTGGCCCTGGTCCCGGCCCCGGCCCTGGAGTTGGTGCCGTGCGAAGGGGCCTGGCTTGTCAGGGCGCCAGGCGCTCCCTGAACCAGGCGCCCGCTTCGTGCCGGTAGGCCAGGCGGTCGTGCAGGCGCGAGGGGCGGCCTTGCCAGAACTCGTAGCGCTCGGGGGCCAGCCGGAACCCGCCCCAGTGCGGCGGGCGCGGTGGGTTCATCAGGTACTGCGCTCCGTAGCGTGCGGCGTTGGTCACCAGCACGGCGCGCGAAGGGATCACCTGGCTCTGCGGCGAGGCCCAGGCACCGATGCGGGAGTCCAGCGGGCGACTGGCGTAGTAGGCGTCGGACTCCTCCGGCGAGACACGCGACACCGTGCCCTCGATGCGCACCACGCGCTCCAGCTCCACCCAGTGGAACTGCAGCGCCGCATGTGGATGGGCCGCCAGCTCACGGCCCTTGCGGCTGTCGTAGTTGGTGTACCAGGCGATACCGCGCTCGTCGCAGCCCTTGATGAGCACGATGCGTGTGGACGGCCTGCCGTCCGGTCCCACCGTGGCCAGCGTCATCGCGTTCGGTTCCGGGAGACGGGCGTCGATGGCTTCGTTCAACCACTGCTCAAACTGTCGCAGCGGGTCTGGATGGGAGGCCGATTCATCGAGCGCGGCGCGCTCGTAGCTCTTGCGCAGTTGTGCAATGTCTGTCATGCCCGGCAGTATAGGAAGCGGCGCCTGACCCACTTGATCGACGGCGCGCCATAGGCAATCCCTTAAGGGGAAGGCCTTAGGTAGACATCCCATTGGCCGCCGAGCTGTCCCCAGGCATCCTCCTGCCTGAGTCGCGCAGGGAGGTGCTGCGCATCCATCGCAGATCCGGACCAAGGCCCGACAGAAGCCATTCCATGAGCGAGCGTCCCGTAGTTGTCGTGGTGGCGGCTGGCCGCAGCAGCCGCTTTACAGGTGTGTCACACAAGCTGGTGCAGCGCCTGGGTGACTCGACCGTTCTCGGTACCACGCTGGCGCAGGTGATGGAGAGTCGCCTGCCCTGCCTGGTGGTGACCACCCCGGCGCTGGAGCCCGAAGCCGCTCGCGTGGTGGCCGGGCGTGACATGGTGGTGATCCCCCAGCATGAGGCCGACAAGGGCCTGGGTCACACCGTGGCTGCCGGGGTGCAGGCCAGGCCTCATGCGCCGGGCTGGCTGATGCTGCCGGGCGACATGCCGCTGGTGGGGCCCCAGGCCATCGAGGCCGTGGCTCAGGCCCTGCAGCAGCACACGGCCGTGGTCGCACAGCACCACGGTCGGCGCGGGCACCCTGTCGGCTTTTCCAGCGGGCTGTATTCCGAGTTGATGTCGCTCGTGGGTGACGACGGCCTGCGTCGTCTGCTGGCGCGCTACCCCGCCCACGGCGTGGAAGTGGCCGATGCCGGCGTGCTCTTCGATGTGGACACGCAGGCCGACCTGGACGCTGCACGCGCGATGGTGCCGGCCCTGGGCCTGGCGGGTTGACCTGGCCTCAGGCCAGACCGGCCCGCCTGGCCACGCCCATCAGGCGGTTGATCTCCCGGTCCTCGATGCCGCACGCCTGCAGGGCGCTGGCGGTTTCTGTCAGGTACTCTAGCGTGGTGCCAAAGCGTCCGCGGGCCAGCCGCAGGATCTCCACCAGCGTCACATCGTCCAGCGGGGGCAGGCAGGCCGGGCTTTGGCGGCTGAGCGTGAAGGCCAGGGCACGAACCGGGCCTCTGGGTGTCCTGGTCGTCAGCAGGCGTGGGTCATAGACGCCGCTGGGCATCTCCCGCGCCCACAGGCGGTCCAGTTCCTCCTCCACCCGTGGCTGCGGGATGCGGTAGGCCATGCCGCGGCACGATCCTCCGGGCAGCAGGGCGAACACGAGGCCTGGCACCTCGGGTGTGCCCCGGTTGATGCGCGAGCGCATTCTCAGCGCGCGGTGCCAACCGCCCACCAGGGCAGGGCGCCTCTCAGCGGCCTCAAACTCCGGCCGCCAGATCAGCGAGGCGTAGCCGAACACCCACAGGTCGCCCTGATCCGCCCACTGGGCTGTGAACTGCCGGCGCAGCGCCTGTGGGTCGCGTTGGGCAGTGGTGGGCTGTGGCACGTCCGTGATGATGACACCACTCAGCTGGACACCACCCAGGCGCTGGGACAGTGGACGTCGCCGATGGTGATGGCGCATCATGATTTGACGATGTAACCAAGTTACATAAGAATGGATCTATGCGTTACATCCTGTCGTCGTCCCCGGCTGTCCCGTCCGGACTCGGGTCGAAGTCTTGCTCCAAGGTGACCCCATGAGCACCTCTGAAGGCACGTGGCCGTTGCTGCACCCAGTCGTCAGCGCCGTGACGCAGCGCATACGCCAGCGCAGCCACGCGCTGCGTTCGGCCTATCTGGAACGGCTTGACCGGATGTCCGCTCTCGCCCGAGGCGCCGACCGCATGGGCTGTGCCAATGTCGCCCATGCGTTTGCGGCCATGCCGGCGCAGGACAAGTTCCGCGTCGTGGTGCAGAAGGCGCCCCACATTGGCGTGGTCACGGCCTACAACGACATGTTGTCGGCGCACCAGCCCTACGAGACCTACCCGGCTTTGATCCGCGATGAGGCGCGGTGCCTGGGGGCCACGGCCCAGGTGGCGGGTGGCGTTCCGGCCATGTGCGATGGCATCACCCAGGGCCAGCCGGGCATGGAACTGAGCCTGTTCTCGCGCGACACCATCGCCATGTCCACCGCGGTGGCCTTGTCGCATGACGTGTTCGACGCGGCCTTGCTGCTGGGCGTGTGCGACAAGATCGTGCCGGGGCTGCTGATCGGGGCACTGCACTTCGGGCATCTGCCCTGCGTGTTCGTGCCTGCCGGACCCATGAGCTCGGGCCTGCCCAACAAGGAGAAGGCCCGTGTGCGTGAGCAGGCGGCCCAGGGTCTGGTGGGGCGTGAGGCCTTGCTGGAAGTGGAGAGCCAGGCCTACCATGGCCCCGGCACCTGCACGTTCTACGGCACGGCCAACAGCAACCAGATGCTCTTGGAGGCCATGGGCCTGCACGTCCCGGGTGCCGCCTTTGTGCACCCCCACGACGGCTTGCGTGAGAGTCTGACGCGCCAAGCCGTCCGTCAGGTGCTGAGCCTGGTGCGCTCGGGCCCTCGCTTCACCCCCATCGGGCGTCTGGTCGATGAGCGCTGCATCGTCAACGCCATGGCGGCCCTGCTGGCCACGGGTGGATCCACCAACCACCTCATCCACTGGGTGGCGGTGGCACGCTCGGCAGGCCTGCTCATCGACTGGACCGACTTCGCCGAACTGTCCGCGGTGATGCCCCTGCTGGCGCGGGTGTACCCGAACGGCAGTGCCGATGTGAACCAGTTCCAGCAGGCCGGCGGGCCGGGCTTCGTGCTCAGGGAGCTGTGTGCGGCTGGCTTGATGCACGCTGACGTGGTCACGGTCGACGAGCAAGGCATGGCCGCCTATACGCGCATCCCCGCGCAGGATCCGTCCACCGGCTCCCTGCGCTGGCAGGACCTGCCAGCGGAACCTGGTGATGCCAGCGTGCTTCGGAGCGCGGATCAGCCCTTCTCGCCCACGGGAGGCCTGCGGCTGCTGCAGGGGCGCCTGGGTCGCGCCGTCATCAAGGTGTCTTCAGTGCCCGAGGACCGGCATGTCATCGAAGCGCCTGCACGCGTCTTCGACTCCCAGGAGGCGCTGCTGGACGCCTTTCAGGCTGGCCAGCTCGACGCCGATCTGGTGGCCGTGGTGCGCTTTCAGGGGCCGTCGGCCAACGGCATGCCCGAACTTCACAAACTCACCCCGCCCTTGACCGTGCTGCAGAACCGGGGTTGGCGGGTGGCCTTGGTGACCGATGGCCGCATGAGCGGCGCGTCCGGCCAAGTGCCCGCAGCGATCCACTGCTCTCCGGAAGCGCTGGCAGGTGGGCCACTGTCGCGCGTGCACGATGGCGATTTGATCCGGCTCGACGCTGTGAACGGCACGCTGGACGTGCTGCTGCCCGAAGTCGAATGGGCCGCCCGTGAGGCCGTCCCCCTGAGCCCTGACCAGTCCCAGCGCAGCGCCCATGACCTGGGCCGGGAGCTGTTTGCCGGTTTGCGCCGCAATGTGCGCAGCGCTGAAGAGGGCGCTGTCACCTGGCTTTGAGCGCTTTTCAACCCCGCACCACCTTCATCGAATGTCCGACCCCATGAACACGCTTGAACTCACCAGTCACGGCCCGGTCATCCCGGTCATCGTCTTGCAGCATGTCGACGACGCCATACCGCTGGCTCAGGCCTTGGTGGCCGGGGGCGTGCGGGTGCTGGAGGTGACGATGCGCACCCCCGTGGCGCTGCGCTGCATCGAGGAGATCGCACGCGCGGTGCCCCAGGCCATCGTAGGGGCGGGCACGGTGCGCTCGGCCGCAGATGCTCGCGCTGCACAGGCCGCCGGTGCCCGTTTTGCCGTCAGCCCAGGCTACACCGAGGCTGTGGGCTCGACTTGCCGCGAGATCGGACTGCCCCTGCTGCCTGGGGTGGCCACGGCCAGCGAGTTGATGGCGGCGTTGGACGGCGGGTACTCGTTCGTCAAGTTTTTCCCCGCCGCGGCGGCGGGTGGTCTGCCCATGCTCAAGGCCCTCGCCGGACCGTTTCCGGAGGTGAGCTTCTGCCCCACGGGTGGCGTCACCGCGCAGAACGCGCGCGAGTTTCTTGCGCTGCCTCAGGTCAAGGTGTGCGGCGGTACCTGGCTCACGCCGCAGGACGCGATACAGACGCGCGACTGGGCCCGCATCACCCGGCTCTCAAGCGAGACGGCAACCCTGCGCTGAGGCGGCGCACTGGCGCGCCGCCGGCCTTCAGACGGCGACGGTGTAGTTCAGCGCGCGCCGGCCGCCGTCCACGTAGACGATCTCGCCCGTCATGTAGCTGGCTGCCTCGCTGAGCAGGAAGGCCACCACGTCAGCCACTTCGGACGGGTCGCCCAGGCGCTTCATGGGGGTGCGGCCCAGGATGCGCTGGCGTGAGTCTTCGCTGGTGAGCACTGCTGCACGCGCGAGTTCCGTGGCGATGGTGCCCGGGCCCACGGCGTTGACGCGGAT
>CAISJH010000275.1 GCA_903885585.1 uncultured beta proteobacterium | reverse complement strand
CTGCTGGAGTGGCGAGCCGCTGACGCCTGGCGACAGCCGTGGCGCGCGTGGACAGGCGCCCTGGTGCACTACAGCCCTCAGCATCTGGCCGCCAACCTGGCGGGTTGCGCCGTGGTGGCCGCCTTCGGCATGGCGGCCAGGCTCCCGGCACACTCCCTCCTGGCGGCCGCGGCCGCGTGGCCCTTGACGCAGGTTCTTCTGCTGTGGGCGCCGTCCCTGAGCCGCTACGGCGGGCTGTCAGGCTTGCTGCACGCCGCCGTGGCGGTCGCGGCCGTGGCCCTGGTGGTGGGCGGCGCGGTGCGCCAGCGCTGGATAGGCGCCGCGGTGTGGATGGGTCTGCTGGCCAAGGTAGGGATGGAAGCGCCCTGGTCGGGCGCCGTGCAGACCGTGCCGGGCTGGGACATCCCGGTGGCCGTGGCCGCCCATGCATCGGGGCTGGTCAGCGGCAGCTTCATGATGGGCCTGGTGGCGCTGTACGCAGCAACGCGCGGCCACCCTTCCGGGCCATGACAATCGCGCCAGCGACGCCCCCTTACCGACCCTCTCTCTGAACAGGAGCCCCTTCCATGATCACGTTGTGCGGATTTCCCATCTCCAATTACTACAACAAGGTCAAGCTGGCCTTGCTGGAGAAGGGCGTGCCCTTTGAAGAAGAGCGGGTGATGACCGGCTCCCAGGAGGAAGCGGTGCTGTCGGCCTCCCCCCTGGGCAAGATCCCCTACATCCGCACGCCGCAAGGGGCGTTGTGCGAGAGCCAGGTCATCGTGGACTGGATCGAGGCCGCCTACCCGCAGCCGGCGCTGGTACCAGCAGAGCCGTTCGCAGCCGCCAAGGTGCGCGAACTGGCCACTTTCATCGACCTGCATCTGGAGCTGGTCGCCCGTGAGTTGTATGCGCAGGCCTTCTTTGGCGGCACGGTCAGCGAGGGTACCCAGGCGCGCGTGCGCAAGCAGCTGGACCGTCACATCCCCGCCTTCAAGCGGCTGGCGAAGTTCTCACCCTATGTGGCGGGAGACAGCTTCACGATCGCCGACTGCTCGGCCTGGGTGAGCCTGCCGCTGGTGGGCATGGCCACCAAGAGCGTGTTGGGTGAGGACCTGCTGCTGGCCCACGGCGTGGACTGGAAGGGCTACGTGAAGCTGCTCGGCGACAGGCCGAGCATTCAGCGCGTGGCTGCCGATCGCAAGGCCTACGCCCTCCCGAAGGCCTCCTGAAGCGCCTCAGGCGCGCGGGCTGGGGCGGCTGCCGCGCCGCCTCAGCTTGCGCCCCCAGGTGAAGGTGTTCAGGCTGCTGAGGCTGGCTGCGCAGCAGGGACGGCCGCCGCTGCGGCCTTCGCGGCCAGGGCCTGAGAGACGTCCTTGCGGTAGCGGTTGAGCTCCTGCACGCTGGCAAAGCTGCGCTCCATCAGCAGGCCCAGGTTGTGCAGGATACGGTCGACCACCTTGCTCTCCCACACGCTGTCGAACTGGATCTGCTTGTCCAGCCAGCGTTCCAGCCAAGCCGGGTCGGGCAGGCGGCTCTGCACCGTGTCGCGCGGGAACAGGCGCTCGTTGACGTGCAGGTTGGTCGGGTGCAGGGCTTGCGCCGTACGGCGGGCGCTGGCCATGAGCACGCCCACCTTTGCGAAAGCCGCGCGGGCTTCGTCGCCGCAGCGCGTCAGGGCGCGCTTCATATAGCGCAGGTAGGCGCCCCCGTGGCGCGCCTCGTCTCGGGCCAGGGTTTCGTAGATGGCCTTGATCACCGGCTCGGTGTGCCACTCGGCCGCCCGGCGGTACCAGTGGTTGAGACGGATCTCGCCGCAGAAGTGCAGCATCAGGGTCTCAAGCGCCGGCGCGGGATCGAACTCGAAGCGCACCTCGTGCAATTCCGCTTCAGTGGGTGCCAACTCCGGACGGAAGCGCCGCAGGTACTCCATCAGCACCAGCGAGTGCTTCTGCTCCTCGAAGAACCACACGCTCATGAAGGCAGAGAAGTCGCTGTCCTCGCGGTTGTCGCGCAGGAACATCTCGGTGGCAGGCAGAGCCGCCCACTCCGTGATGGCGTTCATCTTCACCGTGCGGGCCTGCTCGTCGGACAGCTGGGATGCATCGAACCGATCCCACGGGATGTCGGTGTCCATGTTCCAGCGGACGGCTTCGAGTTGCTTGAAGAGTTCAGGGTAGAGCATGGTGGGCGCCCGTCAATTCCAGTTGACGACAACCATCGCATTCTAGGGAATACCCCGCTGGCATGGGGGGCTCTCCACACGCGCCGTCAGGGCTTCAATCTGCTGCCGGCAGGGTGTCAGCCATGCGCCAGCGCTTGACCTCCGGTGCAATGGTGTTCAACGCCTGAACCACCCGCACGCCCGGCACCGGCCGGCGCGCCAGCACGGCGGCCGAGCCTCCGGCCCATAGATCGATGTGCGCCGGCAGGCGTGCACGCAGATCGGTCAACCCATCGACCACCTGCTGCGCCCCCAGAATGCCCGAGAAACCCAGGGCCACGATGTGGGCCTGGTGCGCCTGCGCCGCGCGGACGATGTCCAGCAGCGGGGTTTGCACCCCCAGGGAGACACAGGCGCAACCCTCCAGGCGAAACAGGGTCTCGACCATCAGCAGCCCCAAGCCGTGGGGCTCACCCGGAAAGGTAGACAGCAGCACGCAGGGCCGTGCCTGGTTGGACGGCAGAGGGATCTGCGAGATGGCCTGGCGCATGACCACCTGCACCTCCTCGGTGTAGGCGTGCTCTTCAAACACCTGCAGGCGGCCGCGCAGCCAGGCGTCGCCGACGGCCGCGTTCAGAGGCGCCACCAGTTCGGTCACGAACCGGGAGGCGCCCAGGCGGGACAGCATGCGCCCCAATTCCCGGTGCAACGCGGCAGGGTCGTGCTGGCGGATCATGTCCAGAAAAGGCTCCAGCGGCTCGCAGCTTGGCGGCACCGCGGAGGTCTGCACCTGACCAGGCAGTGCATCGGCCAGAGCGGCGATCTCTTCGGGCGCCATCTTCATCAGTCGGCCTGGCCGCCAGCCGGCATCCAGCAGGCGCTTGATCAGCCGCAGCCGCTCGACCTGCTCGACGGGATAGATGCGCTCATCGAAGGCGTCCCGGCCGGGCGTGGGAAAGCCGTAGCGGCGCTCCCAGACGCGCAGGGTGTCCTTGGTCAGCCCGGTGTCGCGCTCGACGGCCGCGATCGACAGCGCCGGCCCGCCCTTGAGGTCGTCAACCACGCTGTGCCTTCGCCAAGCCCGCGAAGCCTCCCCATCGGCACCCTTGAATTTCCCTCATGCACAGTCTCCTTTTTTGTCTTGGACAATGCCAGACATGTCCTGGATTGTGGCGGGCCAGCGGCATCTTGAAAAGAAGTTGCGAACAGACTTGTATTTGCAATTGAAAAGTACACAATAGAGTGTCAACTTAAATTGACACTCGAGCAGAACAGGCCCACAAAGCCAACCCAAAAACCAAAATGTCTGAAAACTAGACTGTTCAGTTCAGTTTTTATTCGATACAGTCACTTCATGAACTTGCAAGACAAGCACTTATCTACTGTCGCAGGCCCGCATGGGTCGGCACGGTGGGTGCGTGGCAAAGCAGGCAGCGCGCAACGGCGCCCCCTGCCGCTGCTGTCAGGCGGGTTCACACGTTTTTTCCTGTCGTGCAGTCGGCCGGTCACGCTGGTTGCAATCCCTGAGCCTCTCTCCTCCTCCTCCCTCCCTCCCTCGTTGGCTCCGGGGCGCTGCACGACAGATTTTTATTCCGCGGGAGGTGCCGGTCGCGCCACCCGCCCGCCCGGCTCCTTGACGGGCCGTGCATGAGCCTCCACGTCCAAGCCTCCCTGGGGGACCACGCCCTCTTTTCACGGTCGCGACGGGCCGCTGCTGAGCGGGGCCGCCCATGACCCGCCGCATCGCGGTCGTCGGCTCGGGTATCGCCGGCTTGTCAGCCGCGTGGTCGCTCGCGCCACAAGCGCAGGTCACCCTGTTCGAGGCCGGCAGCCACTTTGGCGGCCATGCCCACACGGTGGACGTCACGCTCGAAGGGGTGACGCATGGCGTGGACACCGGCTTCCTGGTCTACAACCACCGCACCTACCCCCACCTCATCCGCCTCTTCGCAGAGCTCGGCGTGGACACCGCGCCGTCGGACATGTCGTTCTCGGTGCAGAGCCACGCCGACGGCCTGGAGTGGAGCGGGTCCAACCTGAATACGGTCTTTGCGCAGCGGCGCAACCTGCTGCGCCCGGCCTTTCTCGTCATGCTGCGCGACATCATGCGCTTCAACCGCCTGACCACCGCAGTGGCCGAGCGGCATCAGGAAGAGGAGTTGACCGAACCCATCGGCGAGTTCCTGGACCGGCATCACTTTGGCACTGTGTTCAGGGACTGGTACTTCCTGCCCATGATCGGCTGCATCTGGTCGTGCCCGACCGAGCAGATGCTGCGCTTCCCGGTGGCGACCATGATCCGGTTCTGCCACAACCACGGGCTGATCCAGGTGTCCAACCGGCCGCAGTGGCACACCGTGCGCGGCGGCTCGCGACAGTATGTGCACAAGATGCTGCCCCGCATCCAGGACGCCCGCCTGAACACGCCCGTGCGCTCGGTGCGCCGCGCCCCGCCCGGTACAAGCCAGGGCAGCGGGGCGGCGGGCGTGTGGGTGGCCACCGACGCCGGCGAGGAGCGCTTTGACGACGTGGTGATGGCCTGCCACAGCGACCAGTCCCTTGGGCTGCTGGCCGACGCCAGCGCACAGGAGCGGCGCTGGCTGGGTGCCCTGCGTTACCACCCCAACCGCACGGTGCTGCACACCGACACCTCGGTCATGCCGCGCCGGCGCCTGGCCTGGGCGGCCTGGAATTACGAACGCGCCGCGCAGCTCCAGCGCGAGCAGGCCAGCGTCTGCCTGCACTACTGGATCAACCAGCTGCAGCCCCTGCCCTGGAAAACGCCCGTCATCGTCTCGCTCAACCCGTCGCGAGAGCCCGACCCGGCCAAGGTGCTGCGCTCTTTCGAGGTTCACCACCCCGTGTTCGACCAGGCGGCGATCGACGCCCAGGCCCGGCTGCACGAGTTCCAGGGGCACTCGCGCGTGTGGTTCTGTGGGGCCTGGACACGCTACGGCTTCCATGAGGACGGGCTGATGTCCGGCCTGGCCGTGGCCGACGCCCTTCGCGAACAGATCGCCGCCCAGCGCGCCTCTCTGAGGGCAGCGTGAGCACTGCCGCCCAGGCGCTGCTCGCCACGGGCGAAGTGCGGCACACGCGCTTGCGGCCGGCACACCACGCCTTCGACTACCCCACCTTCTTCGTGCTGCTGCCGCTGCGCGCGATGCGCGAGGCCGCCCGGCCGATGATGGCGCGTAACCGCTTGGGGTGGCTGTCGTTCCATGATGCCGACCACGGGAAGGGCGGCCCCGACGCCTTGGCCTGGGTGGAAGACATGCTCGCCCAGGAGGGGCTGCACGACGCCGATGGCGAGATCTGGTTGCAGACCTACCCGCGCGTGCTGGGTATCGCCTTCAAACCCGTGAGCTTCTGGTACTGCCACCGCAAGGACGGCTCGCTCTACGCCATCCTGGCCGAGGTCAACAACACCTTCGGTGAACGCCACTGCTACCTGCTGACGGGCGAATCGCTGCGGTTTGGCCAGGAGCTGCAGGCGAAGAAGGTGTTCCATGTGTCGCCGTTCTGTCGCGTGGAGGGGCGCTACCGCTTCCGCTTCATGCGCACCGCCGATCGCATCGTCGCGCGCGTGGAACATGACGACGACGAAGGTCCACTCATCCTGACCAGCATGTCAGGGCGGCTGGAACCGTTGGGCGCCGCTGCCGTGGCGCGCGCCAGCGTCCGCATGCCCTTGATGACGTTGGGCGTGATCTTGCGCATCCACTGGCAGGCGCTGAAGCTGTGGCTCAAACGCGTGCCTTTCATCTCCAAGCCGGAGGCTCCGAAGAGCTTCGTCACCCGCGGGAGTCCGCCATGAACACCACCACCGCCCAGGCCTTCTCTCTACCAAGCGCCGCGCCCGCGGCAGCGCGCACGGTCTTTGCGCTGCTGAAAAAGCTGCAGCACGGCACGCTGGACGTGCAGATGCCCGACGGTACACAGGCCCGTTTTGGCAGCGGCGCGGCCGACGAGCCCAAAGCCGCGTTGCGCCTGATCGACTGGCAGGTGTGCTCGGCAGCATTGAAGAGTGGCGACATCGGCTTTGCCGAGGCCTACATCGATGGCCACTGGACCACGCCCGATCTGGCCGGTCTGCTGCGCCTGTTCATCGCCAACCGCGAGGCGATGGAATCGGTGATCTACGGCACCTGGTGGGGGTCGCTGGCCTACCGGCTCAAACACCTGCTGCACCGCAACTCCCGCAACGGCAGCAAGAAGAACATCCACGCCCACTACGACATCGGCAACCCGTTCTACCGCCTGTGGCTGGACGAGACGATGAACTACTCCAGCGCCCTGTTCAAGGGGGACTTCTCGCTGCCCAGCCCGATGGCCCAAACGGCCAAGGTGCGGCGCGCGTTGCAGGAGTGCGGGCTCCAGCGCGGCGAGCGCGTGCTGGAGATCGGCTGCGGTTGGGGAGCGCTGGCTGAGGAGGCCACCACCGCGCTCGGCGCCCGCGTGACGGGGGTCACCCTGTCCACCGAGCAGCTGGAGTTTGCCAAGGCGCGCATGCACCGACTGGGGGTGGCGGGTCTGGCCGACCTGCGGCTGCAGGACTATCGCGACATCGACGACGGGCCTTTCGACGCCGTGGCTTCCATCGAGATGTTCGAAGCCGTGGGCCGCGAATACTGGGGCAGCTACTTCCAGACCGTGCACCGCCAGCTCAAGGCCGGCGGACGGGCGTGCATCCAGACCATCACCATCCGGGACGACCTGTTCGAGCGTTACGTCAAGTCCACCGACTTCATCCAGCAGTACATCTTCCCCGGTGGCCTGCTGCCCAGCCCGCAGGCCTTCCGGGCCGAGGCGCGCAAGGCCGGCCTGGAGGTGGTCAACGAGCTGGCCTTCGGGCCCGATTACGCCGAAACGCTGCGCCGCTGGCGGGCGGACTTCCTGTCCCACGACGGCGCGGTGCGGCAGCTGGGCTTTGACACGCGCTTCATGCGCATCTGGGAGTTCTATCTGGCGTACTGCGAAGCGGCTTTCGACACCGGCAACACCGACGTCATCCAGTTCACGCTGCGACGGCCCTGACAACCCACACCCACTGCGCCATGCCCACCCCGACCGACGCTGCCGCGCGCCGGCAGCTGCTGACAACCCTGTCTGGCGCCTTGCTGCTCGCGGGCAGCGAACTGCAAGCCAAGACCCCAGCGCCCCAGGAGCTGCTGAGCGAGTGGTCGGCCGCCCATCTCCAGGGCCAGGGCCGGCTGCGCTTCTTGGGTCTGCAGGTCTACGACATTCGCCTGTGGACCACCGAGCCCGGGCTGACACCGGACGCCTGGGCGCGCAAGCCGCTGGCTCTGGAGATCGAGTACGCGCGCAACTTCGGCGCGCGGATGATTGCCGAGCGCTCGCTCGATGAGATGCGACGCGCCGGGCCGGTGGCCGCGGAGGTGGCCGAGCGCTGGCTGCGCGCCATGGCGCAGGTCTTCCCCGACGTCAAGGCGGGTGACCGCATCACCGGTGTCCAGCGTCCTGAAGGTCTGAGCCGCTTCTTCCACAACGGACAGCTGCGTGGTGAGGTGAAGGACGCCGAGTTCACCCGGCGCTTTTTCGGCATCTGGCTGGGCGAGGCCACCTCAGAACCCTCTCTGCGCGACAGCCTGCTGGGGCGCCGATGAGCCGCGCTGGCTTGAGCGAAGCAGCCTCTGAGTCAGGTTGGCGAGGCGGATGGCGTCAAGGCTTGAGCTACGGCGGGCTCGGCCTGCCGCTGGCCTTCGTGGCCCTGCCGCTGTACGTGGTGCTGCCCAATCACTACGCCTCCACCTTCGGCATTCCACTGGCGACGCTCGGGACCTTGCTGCTGGGCGCGCGGCTGCTCGATGCCGTCGCCGACCCCTGGATCGGCCACATGGTGGACCGCTGGTTCACCACCGGACTGCGCCGCCTGGCGTGGGCGGGAGTGCTCGCTGCGCTGGTGCTGGCGCTGGGCTTTCGAGGCCTGTTCTTCCCCAACGTCACAGGTGAGTCAGCCTTGCTGTGGTGGTGCGGCGGCGTGCTGGCCGCCACCTACCTGGCCTACAGCGTGCTGTCGGTGATTCACCAGGCCTGGGGTGCGCGGCTGGGCGGCGACGAGGCCCAGCGAGCACGCATCGTGGGCTGGCGGGAGGCCCTGTCCCTGGTAGGCGTGCTGGTGGCGAGCGTGCTGCCTTCAGCCGCTGGGCTGGAAGCCTCGACCGCGGTGTTCGCTGTGCTGCTGGCCCTGGCGCTGGTCGCGAGTGTCTGGGCCCCGCGCCCCGGCGCCTCGGCTCGCGATACGGCCACCCACCAGGCGCAGACTGCGGCTGCGCCGATTGCAGCCTCCCCCTGGCAGACGCCCGGCTTTCGCCGGCTGCTGGCGGTCTTTCTGGTGAACGGCATCGCCAGCGCCGTACCGGCCACGCTGGTGCTCTTCTTCATTCGCGACCGCCTGCAGGCCCCCGCCTTTGAGCCGCTGTTCCTGGCCAGCTACTTCGCCGCCGGGGCCCTGTCCATGCCTGTTTGGGTGCGTCTGGTGCGACGCCTGGGGCTGGCGCGTGCCTGGCTGGCGGGCATGGTGCTGGCGGTGGCCGCCTTTGCCTGGGCTGCACTGCTGGGCGCTGGCGACGTGGCGGCCTTCACGGCGGTGTGCATCGCCAGCGGCATCGCCCTCGGGGCCGACCTGGCCTTACCGGGCGCGATGCTCGCGGGCGTGATCCAGCGCGCCGGCCACGCCGGTCGCCTGGAAGGCCGCTACTTCGGCTGGTGGAACTTCGCCACCAAGCTCAATCTGGCGTTGGCCGCCGGCATCGCCCTGCCCTTGCTGGCGGCCTTCGGCTACCAACCGGGCGGGCGCGACGCGCAGGCCCTGCAAGCCCTGACCATCGCCTACTGCCTGCTGCCCTGCGCCTTGAAGCTCGCAGCCGCGGGCCTGCTGCACTTGCTGTGGATACGAGGAGAAGCCCGATGACGACACGACGCCTGTGGGCGGCCTGCGCGGCCGCCGTCCTGAGCCTGGCTGCCACGGTCTCGCTGACCGGTTGCGCCAGCGCACCCGTGCCGCAGGACTACGCCAGCGAGAAGCCGGTGCTGGACTTGAAGACCTACTTCAACGGCGAACTCACCGCCCACGGCATCTTCACCGATCGCTCGGGCAAGGTGGTGCGACGCTTCACCGTGGCGATGACCGGCACCTGGCAGGGCAATGAAGGCACGCTGGACGAGCGTTTCACCTACAGCGACGGCAAGACCGAGCGCCGCGTCTGGCGCCTGACCGACCTGGGCAACGGCCGCTGGAAGGGCCGGGCCGATGACGTGGTGGGTGAAGCCAACGGTCTGGCAGCCGGCAATGCGCTGAACTGGAGCTACACCCTGCGCCTGCCCGTGGACGACAAGGTCTACGAGGTGCAGTTTGATGACTGGATGTTCCTGATGGACGAGCGCGTCATGCTGAACAAGGCCGTGATGAGCAAGTTCGGCATCCGACTCGGTGAGGTCACCCTGTCGTTCTACAAGCGATGAACCAACGCCCTGTTCCTGGACACCCATGCCGCTGAACCCCCGCATTGCCGACTGGACCGGGCGCACCGCCTGGCTGATTGGTGCCTCCACCGGCATAGGCCGTGCCACGGCTGCCAGGCTGCACGCCCAAGGCGCGCGGGTGGTGGTCTCGGCCCGCGGCGCTGCGGCGCTGCAAGCCTTCACCCAGGCCCACCCCGGCAGCGAAGCCATCACTTTGGACGCCACCGACCGCGAGGCACTGCATGCCGCGGCGGCCAGCATCGTGGCGCGGCACGGCTGCATCGATCTGGCGGTGTACTGCGCCGGCACCTACGCCCCCATGCGCGCCACCGAGTTCAATCTCGAGGTGGCACTGCAGCACCAGCAGGTCAACTATGTCGGTGCGCTGTACCTGCTGGACGCGCTGCTGCCACATCTCTTGGCCCAGGCCCGCGCCGGGCAGGGCGGCCACCTGAGCCTGGTGTCCAGCGTGGCGGGCTACCGCGGGTTGCCCAAGTCCCTGGCCTACGGCCCCACCAAGGCAGCGCTGACCCACCTGGCGCAGACGCTGTACCTGGACCTGCACCCCCTGGGGCTGGGGGTGTCGGTGGTGAACCCCGGCTTTGTGGCCACACCGCTGACCGCCCAGAACGAGTTCCGCATGCCGGCCCTGATCAGCCCGGAGGAGGCTGCCGAGCAGATGCTCAGGGGCTGGGCGCGCGGGGAGTTCGAGATCCACTTCCCCAAGCGCTTCACACGCGTGCTCAAGGCGCTGGGCCTGCTGCCCGACGGCCCGTACTTCGCCGCCGTGCGGCGCGCCACCGGCCTCTGAGCACCCAGCCGCCATACCCACGTTTCCTGTCCCGCAGCACCCGACATGGTCACCACTGACGACCCCCGCACCGCGCGCGTGATCGCGCTCTTCGAAGGCCTGACGCCGGCCGACCTCAACCGCCTGGGCGAGTTCTATGCACCGCAAGCCAGGTTCAAGGACCCCTTCAACGAGGTCCAGGGGCTGCCCGCCATCAGAGCCGTTTTTGAGCACATGTACGCCGCGCTGCACCAGCCGAGATTCGTGGTGCGCGAGGCCATCGTGCAGGGCGAACAATGCTTTCTGGTCTGGGACTTCCTGTTCCGCTTCAAGCGCTTTTCCTCAGCCGAGCAGTGTGTACGCGGCGGCTCCCACCTGCAGTACGGCCCCGACGGTCGTATCACCCTGCACCGCGACTACTGGGACGCGGCGGAGGAGCTGTACGAGAAGCTGCCGGGTGTGGGTGCGCTCATGCGCTGGCTCAAGCGCCGCGCCAACAGCTGACCAGGCGAATCGCCTTCAGCGCTGGCCTTCGGTCAGCGCGTCCACCTGGAAAGTGCCGGTCTTGTCGACCAGCCAGATCTCGCGCCACACGGCCACGCCTCCAGCCATCTTGACGGGCGCCGGGTACGGCGACGCGCGACGGATGAGCGACACCACCCAGGGCGTGACCTCCTTGGCGGCAGCAGGCGGGCGGACCACCTTGACGTTGAGCACCTGGCCGGCGGCGTCCACCTCGGCCTCGGTGATCATCACCGCGTACATCATGGGCGGCAGCTTGCCCTTGTGAACGCGGGTGGGGAAGGTGGCGTACAGATGACGCGAAGCGTCCATCCGGTAGGCCGAAGCATCCTCGGCCTCGGACGTCACGGGCGCAGGTGGCGTGACAGGCGTGGGCACCTGCGCAAACTGGGCGTGCCCGCTGGAAGCGGCCCCCAGCAACGCAGCGGCCGCAAGCCATGCCTTCAAGCCCTCTTGACTGCTCATCTGCTGCTTCCCCATTCACCGGCTTTCCGGACCCAACCCACATGCACCAGAGCGCTGAGGGTACTCCAAGCACAGCGTACAGCCTAGCGGGGTTGCCCGCAGAGCCGCCCGGCTCCGGCCGCGCGGCCTCTCAGCGCAGCCACCCCTTGCGCCGGAAGTACAGGAACGGCGCGGCCACCGAGGCGGCCATGATCGCCAGCGCAAAGGGGTAGCCCCAAGTCTGGTCCAGCTCCGGCATGTGCTTGAAGTTCATGCCGTAGATGCTGGCAATCAGCGTGGGAGGCAGCAGCGCCACGCTGGCCACCGAGAAGATCTTGATGATCTTGTTCTGGTTGATGTTGATGAAGCCGACCGTGGCGTCCATCAGGAAGTTGATCTTGTCG
>CAISJH010000274.1 GCA_903885585.1 uncultured beta proteobacterium | reverse complement strand
TGGCGCAGCTGGAAGAGGGCGCGCAGGCGGCCCTGTTCGCTTCCGGCATGGCCGCGGCCACGGCGGTGTTCCAGGCCCTGTCGCCGGGGGACCACGTGCTGGCCCCCAAGGTCATGTACTGGTCGCTGCGCAACTGGCTGATGAACTTCGCCACCCGCTGGGGCTTGAACGTCGAGCTGATCGACATGACCGACCCGGCCGCCGTGCAGGCCGCCGTGCGCCCGGGGGTCACCAAACTGGTGTGGATCGAGACCCCGGCCAACCCGCTGTGGACGGTCACTGACATCGCGGCCACGGCTGAGATCGCCCACGCTGCCGGCGCCTTGGTGGCGGTGGACTCCACCGTCGCCTCGCCCGTGCTCACACGCCCGCTGACCCTGGGCGCGGACATCGTCATGCACGCGGGCACCAAGTACCTCAATGGCCACTCCGATCTCGTGGCCGGAGCGCTGGTCACGCGCGAGGACAGCGAGTTCTGGCGCCGTGTGAAGACGGTACGCGCCCAGATCGGCGGCACGCTGGGCTCCTTCGAAGCCTGGCTGCTGCTGCGCGGCATGCGCACGCTGTACCTGCGCGTGCGGGCGGCCTCGCAGTCGGCGCAGCGCATTGCTGAGCATTTCAACGGTCACCCGTTGGTGGAGGCGGTGCTCTATCCTGGCTTGCCTGGCGCGCACGGCCACGCCATTTCGGCACGCCAGATGCAGGGCGGCTTCGGCGGCATGATGTCTCTTCGTGTCAAGGCCGGACCGCAGGGCGGAGAGGCTGCCGCCATCGCCACGGCGGCGCATGTGGAGTTGTGGAAGCGCGCTACCTCGCTGGGCGGCACCGAGAGCCTGATCGAGCACCGCGCCAGCGTCGAGGGTGCGGGCACCCCAGCACCGACCGACCTGCTTCGCCTGTCGGTCGGCATCGAGGACTGCGGCGACCTGATCGCCGATCTGGAGCAGGCGCTCGCGCGGGCGCATGCCTGAGCGTGCGGTGTGGCCGCATGGACGGGTGGCCACGCTGATCTTGTTGCATCGCGAAGGAGGACTCTCATGAAGCTCATCGACGACATCACCATGGACGCTGCGGGCATGACCGCACTGCGCCGCCGCATCCACGCCCACCCAGAGCTTGGGTTCGAGGAGCAATTGACCTCGGACCTGGTGGCCGAGCAATTGCAGGCCTGGGGCATTGAGGTGCACCGAGGCGTGGCAAAGACAGGCGTGGTGGGCCTGGTGAATGGACGTGACGGGGGCGCCTGCGGCCGCCGTATTGGCCTGCGCGCCGACATGGACGCGCTGCCCATCCAGGAGCACAACACTTTCGCCCACGCCAGCCAGCACCCCGGCACGATGCACGCCTGCGGCCACGACGGGCACACCGCCATGCTGTTGGCGGCCGCGCGCCACCTGGCCGCCACGCGCGATTTCGAGGGCACCGTGGTGCTCATCTTCCAGCCGGCCGAGGAAGGCCGCGGCGGTGCGCAGGCCATGGTCACCGAGGGTTTGTTTGACCGATTCCCCGTGGAGGCCGTCTTCGGCATGCACAACTGGCCGGGCCTCCCGGCTGGGGCCATCGCCTTCAGCCCCGGGCCGGTGATGGCTGGCGGCAGCACCTTCAAGGTCACGGTGCGCGGTGTGGGCGCCCATGCCGCCATGCCGCACCGCGGGGTAGACCCGGTGGTGGTCGCGGCCCAGCTCATCCAGGCCTTTCAGACCATCGTCAGTCGCAACAAGAAGCCGGTGGACACGGCCGTGCTGTCGATCACCCTGCTCCAGGCGGGCGAGGCGATCAACGTGATCGCGCCCACCTGCACCATGGAAGGCACGGTACGTACCTTCACCGCCGAGGTCATGGACCTGGTGGCCGAGCGCATGGATGCCATTGCCCGCCACACCTGCGCAGCCTTCGGTGCCGAGTGCGACTTCGAGTTCACTCGCCGCGTGCCTGCCACCACCAACCACGAGCGTGAGGCGCTGTTCGCCGCCGAGGTGGCACGGGAGGTGGTGGGGCAGGAGCTGGCCATCGAGCAGGAGCCGGTGATGCCTTCGGAGGACTTCTCGTACATGCTTGAGGCCCGGCCCGGCGCCTACGGTTTCATCGGCAACGGTGACGGCCTGCACCGCGAGATGGGCCATGGCGAAGGCCCCTGCACCCTGCACAACCCCAGCTATGACTTCAACGACGATCTGATCCCCGTGGGCGCCAGCTACTGGGTGCGTCTGGTCCAGCGCTGGCTGGGGCAGCCGCGGTGATCCGCCAGCGC
>CAISJH010000273.1 GCA_903885585.1 uncultured beta proteobacterium | reverse complement strand
GAGCAAGTCGGCATGTATTCGCATGAAGACGAGGTGGAAATGAGTCGACGGCACCGCAAGGACCACGACCTCATGGGTCGTGAGGCCGATGAATTGCTCACCTTGTTCGACACCCTCAAGGACGAAGACATCTGGCAGTATCGGTACCCGGATGACGCTGCTCTCGCATCGGTGGGCGTACGGGGCATCTATCTCGGTAACTTCGTTCGCTGGGATCCGAAAGCTCAGCATGAACTGATGGTCGAGCGCCATGGGTATCGCAGTGCCGCCACCCTCCGAACGTTCGACAGCTTTGATCATGTGGACTGCTGGAACTATCTGGACCTGCACGACCAACTGAAGCTCTATCGCCATGGTTACTCCAAGGTCACCGACCATGCCACGCGCGAAATCCGCCACGGCCGCCTGACGCGCGAGCAGGGTCTCGCATTGGTGCGGGTCCATGAGCAAGCGCCGCTGCAGCACTTGGACAAGTTTTGCGAGTGGCTGGGAACGGATCCGACCGGACTTCAGTTCCTGCTCGATCAGCAACGGAACCCTCGTTGGTGGGCCCCGCAATCGCACGGGCAATGGCGCTTTGCGGGGTGGAGCACGCATGCGGGCGCATCTTCCGCCACGGTAGACCAGCCCTTGTTTGAGGTTAACGACCGCCTCGATCATGGCGGCGTTCAGAAGTACGTGACCGTGGGAAGAGGTTATCCCGACGCCATGATGCTGTCCGCGTCCGACAGCACCGCTGCACGCTGAGCCAGGTGCCGAGTCCGTCAGACGCCCCTACCCGCGTGAGAAGGCACCGAACTGCCGCCACCCGGACTCTGGAACAGGAATCGATGCAGACGACCAGAAGCCCCAAGCCCATCGCAGTGATACCGGCACGTGGCGGCAGCAAGCGCGTGCCGCGCAAGAATCTGCGGCACTTTGCTGGCCAGCCCATGATCGCCTATGCGATCCAGGCGGCCCTTGACGCCGGCGTGTTCAGCCAGATTCTGGTCTCCACGGATGATGAAGAGATCGCCTCTGTCGCGCGAGCTGAAGGAGCAGAGGTTCCTTTCATGAGACCGGCGCACTTGGCTGATGACCACACGCCCACCGTCCCGGTGATCGAACATGCCGTCAACGCGCTTGCCTTGACTGATGACACACCCGTGTGCTGCATCTATCCTGCAGTGCCGCTCCTACAGCCTTCCGATCTGGCTACGGCGTTGTCACTGCTGAGGTCTGAGAGTCCCGAGTACGTGTTCCCGGTCGTTGGCTACCCATCGCCCATCCAGCGGGCCCTCGTGCGCGATACCGAGGGAGGCACGCGGCCGCTGCAACCCGAACACATGCAGACACGCACACAGGACTTGACGCCGGCATTCTTTGATGCGGGTCAGTTCTACTGGGGATTGGCCTCCACGTGGCGAGCAGGACTGTCCATACACGGCCACGCGCGCACCTTGGTGATCCCCGAGTGGCGCGGGATCGACATCGACACTCCAGACGACTGGGTTCGAGCCGAGGCGCTCTACCGCGTGTTCGCAGGTCCATGAGCACGCCATCGCCCCTTGCTGTGTTCCGCTGCGATGCGTCCACGGCCATCGGGATGGGCCACGTAAAGCGGTGCTTGTCATTGGCTCAAGCGCTTCGTCTTCTGGGTGCGCGAAGCCACTTCGTGACCCGACAGACGGACATCGCCGTGGGCGCACTCATCAGCAGCGCAGGCTTCGGCTGCTCGACCTTGCCCGCCATTGCAGTCACAAGCGCGCATCCGGCATTCCATGACGAGACCGCTCACGCGCAATGGCTGGGTACCACCCAGGCGCAGGATGCCGAAGACACCGTTATCGCGCTGAACGGTGAAGACCTGCCGAAACCATGCTGGCTGGTCGCCGACCACTACGGACTCGCCGCCAACTGGCATGGTCAGATGCGTGCGGCCTTGGGTTGCCGTGTCGCTGCAATTGATGACCTGGCGGACAGACCGCTGGATGTTGACCTGCTGATCGACCACAACCTCCATGCCGACCACCAGCGGAAGTACGCATCATGCATCCAGGCCCGCACCCGGGTGCTCGGCGGCCCTCGCTACGCACTCCTGGCACCTTCGTATGCTCACCTGAGACCCGCGCGAATCAAGGAGACCGTCGGCAGCATTGGCATCTTCATGGGTGGCGTGGATTCGGCAGACCTGAGCTCGCTGGCCTTGCGCGCTTGCAGAGAGGACGCGGGCTTCCAAGGCAGTGTCGAGATCGCCGCGACCAGCGCGAGCCCTCATCTGCAAAGCCTGCGCGCACTGGTCGACAGCTCCCCGGATACCCGGCTGTCAATAGACCAACCCGATCTGACAGAGTTCTTTGCGCGTCACGACCTCCAGATCGGGGCGGGAGGAGGTGCCACCTGGGAGCGCTGCTGCGCTGGCGCACCGATGTTGCTGCTGAAGGCTGCAGAGAACCAGCATGTCGTCTTGCAAGAACTGACCGTCCAAGGGGCAGCGAGGTGCTTGAAGGACAGCGAGGTCGCAACAGTCGCCTCAGTTGGACAAGCGGTCGCCCAGCTGCTGATCGATGGGCCTGCTCGAAAGATCCTTGCAGAACGGGCCCGCGCGCTGGTCGACGGTCTGGGAGCGCAAAGGGTCGCCATCGCCATGACGCTGGACCACTTGCTCCTACGCCCAGCGAAAGCCGACGATGCCTCCCTCAGCTTCTCTTGGAGAAACGATCAGTCAACCCGCCAGCAATCGCGCGACGCCGGCGAAATCAACCCTGAGCATCACCGCCAATGGTGGAAAGACTCACTGGTCAACCCAAATCGACGGATCTTCTTCGGCTGCCTGGGCAGCCGCGACGTTGGCGTCTTGAGGCTGGACTTCCGTGGCTCCGAGGCTGAAGTCTCGATCTATCTGGACCCAGCGATGACTGGATTGGGACTGGGCCCACGCATCCTGCTTGCAGCCCAGCGCTGGGCGCTTGAGCACACAACCCTGGAACGTCTTGTAGCCACCATACTGCCGGGCAACAGGGCCTCCTTGCGCGCGTTCAGCAGCGCGGGCTTTGTGCGAGAAGAAAACGGCTGGGTCTGGGCCGTGTCGCCATCGCAGCCTTTCAGCCAGCCTGCCTTCCCTGGAGCCTGAGTTTGAACACCCCCGATCTGGCGCTGGTCGTGATTGCTCGGGACGCCGAGTTGTCCGTCCGTCGATTGCTGGAAAGCGTGACCCCGTGGGTCGACCGCGTGCTGGTGCTCGATACAGGGTCTGTGGATGGAACGCGAGAGGTTGCGACTCGACTCTCCGCGCGAGTGGAGTTCCTCACCTGGACCGACGACTTCTCCGCCGCCCGCAATGCCGCCCTCGACCTTGCGGCAGCGGACTGGCATCTCGTCCTGGATGCCGACGAATGGTTGATCGAGGGCGGAGAGTTCCTGCGGCAACTCCGTCACACCCCACCAGAGTTCGTCGGCCAGATCCAGTTGCTGGATGAGAACCGCCCCGACTCGGCCGGCTCGAGCGCTACAGCCCGCAGTTGGCTCAGCCGTCTGCTGCCGGGCCGTGTTCGCTACGAGGGCCGCATTCACGAGCAGCCGGTGCACCAGTTGCCTGTGCATCGCACGCCTCTGGTGATCGGCCACGACGGCTACCGTCCTGAAGCCCTGGCCGCCAAACGAGGCCGCAATCGCAGATTGCTGCAAGCGGCCCTGAAAGACCACCCCGAGGACGCTTACCTGCTCTACCAGCTGGGCAAGGACGCCGATGTCTACAACGAGCACGCACTGGCGGCGCAGAGCTTCGCAGCCGCCTGGCCCCGAGTTGCGGTGTCGGCGCCGTGGCGTCTGGATCTTGTGGTGCGCTGGACAGGCTCACTCAAGCGGTTGCAGCGCCACGAAGAGGCGGTGCGCCTGATCCATCTCACCCAGGCGGAGTTCGACACCTCACCCGACTTCCACTTCGCGATCGGCGACCTCATGCTGGACTGGACAGCCACCGCCCCGCATCAGGCGAACGCTTTGCTCGGCAGCGCAGAACAGGCCTGGCGGCGCTGCCTGAGTCTCGGTGAGCGACCTGAGCAACATGGCTCGGTACCGGGCCGGGGTGGTCACCTGGCGGCCTTCAACTTGGCGCTGGTGCTGGAAGGCACAGGCCGGGAAGCCGAGGCGGCTGACCTGCGCCGCCGCTTCGGCCTGCCCACAGGGCGACTGCTGGGCTGAATTGCGCTCAGCGCACCTGCAACGCGGGCAGATGCTCGGGGGGCAGCCCTGCCAGCGCGCGATCCCACATGCGCGTGTACAGACCTTCGATATCCCTGGCAATGCGCGCACCGTTGAACAAAGGGGATGTGAGACGCGCAGCCTCGGTGTGCCGCCGTATGGCCAGCCGTTTGCCCTGATCATGGGCCAACTCCAGCACTTTGGCCTCGTAGGCTTCCACGCTGTCGCAGACCGTGTCCCGCATGTCGATGGCGTGCAAGAGGCTGCCGGCAACCCGCGAAGCGAAGGTCCGCCCGCTGTAGGTCACCAAAGGCAGACCGGCCCAGAGGGCGTCACTGGCCGTGGTGTGGGCATTGCAGGGCCAGGTATCGAGAAAGAGGTCTGCACACCCAATTCGATCCAGGTGCGCTGCTTGGGGCAAGGTGGGCGCAAAGATCAGCCGGCCCGGCTCCACGCCCCGGCGTGAGGCCTCCGCCTGCAACCGAGGTACCGCCTGGTCATTGAGGGTGTTCAACCAGAGCACGGCCCTTGGCAGCTTATTCAATATGCGGCACCAGACATCAAACACCTCGGGCGAGATCTTGTAGGCCTGATTGAAGCCGCAAAGAACCAGCGCATCAGCGGGCAAACCATGTAGATCGCGCCTGGACACCTTGGGCAGGGGCCGTGCCCCGTCATTGCACTGATAGCAAGAGGGCAGCTGTGCGATCCTTTCGCTGAACCAAGCCGCATGCTCCATCGGTGTGACGAAGGTATCGCCAATGATGTAGTCAATGAAGTCCGCGCCCGCGCTCCCGGGAAAGCCCAGATAGGCCGCTTGAACAGGCGCCGCGCGGTACGCCATCAGCGCCGGACGGGAGTCCTTGGTGTAACCCTTGAGGTCCACCAGGATGTCAATCTCATCCGCCCGTATCCTCTGCGCCAGCGTACCCGCCGCCATGCCGTGCGCCTCCACCACGTGGTCAGCGGCTCGGCGAACCCGCTGCGAGATATCGCTGCCATCGTCGCGGCCGTAGCTGTAGAGGAAGATCTCGAAGCGCTCATGGTCATGTTGCTCGAGCAACTCAGCCATCAGATGGCTGGTGGCGTGCCGACAGATGTCCGCCGACGCATAGCCCACCTTGATGCGTGAGCGCCGGACGGGCGCACGCGCGGGGAGTGGGGCCACAGGCGCAGCAAAAAAGCGCGCGCAAGACGCCGACCCCTTGAGTTGCAAGGCTGGGTCATCCAGCAGCGTGACGCAGGCGAAAGGGTTGGTCTGGATGGCGGCGTCAAGGGGAAGCGCGTCAATGGCCGCCTGCAGGTCTTGAACCTGGCGACTGTTGTCCTCCCACTGACAGACTTCACGCTCGTAAAACGCCAGCAGGTTGCGAATGGCCACCTCCATCGACCCGGCACCCAGTGCCAGTGCCGTACGAAAGCACTCCGCCGCCTCCACCTTCATGGAAAGTTCGTTGAACGACACGCCCAACTGGTAATGGACGGTGGGCTCGGCAGGTCGCTCCATCAATGCCTGCAGGAAGGATGCGATGGACTCCTGGGGCCGGCCCAGTTGAAACTGAGCCACGCCCAAGCGCACCCACAGTGCGTGGTCCATCCAGGCTTTGGGTGCAGCGCCCAGCAACTTCGAAAGTTCGTCAAACTGTCCCAACTGGAACCGAGCGTTGACCACCATGATGAACGCGGTGTGGTTGTCGGGCTCGGCGTCCAGACAACCGAGCGCGACTTCCAGCGATCGAGTCACCTGTCCCGCATGCATGAGCGCATCAGCCAGGTTCAGCCCGTACAGCACGTCACCGGGCTGCTCTGTGTGCGCCTGGTCAAAACACGTCACGGCGTCATGCCATTGCCCGTGCTGCGCCAGGCCGAGCCCTTTGACCCAGGCCCGCTCAGCACGTTCTGCGGCCTGGGGAGCGGCCGCCCTGAAGGCAGTAGACATCGCGTAAACCCTCATCAAGACTTCATTCGGACCTGCCGATGTTATGGAGGGCGTTGGCGACTGATGCACTGAACAACGGTGCACATCGGCGTCACTTCCGCGTGCCCCGATGGCCACTTCAAATTCCTCCACCCGTGGCCGGGTCAAATTCCCCCAGGCCAGGACATTGGGGAGTGTCTCTCAGTCGGCTGAGTCCTTGATGGCCAGACGCTGGGCGGCTTCCTTGAGTCGGTAGCTTTTGCCT
>CAISJH010000272.1 GCA_903885585.1 uncultured beta proteobacterium | reverse complement strand
GTCCATCGACGACCTGCTCGGCAGCGCGTAGTCCCGACTGGATGCCGTCCTTCGTGGCAACTGGAAGCCGCCAGGTCACGAACAGCGATGTTGCGTTATTACTGTAGTCATTGACGGTCACATTCACTTCGCAACACAATGCACCCATGAAGGCAACCGACGCCGCGACCGCATCCACCCACGAACAGCAGGTCCTGCGCCTTGCGCGCAAGCGCACCCTGCTGCGTGCGCGTGACCTGACGCTGCAGGGCCTGCCAACCATCGCCCTGACGCGTCTGGTGCAGGCCGGCAAGCTCGAACGTGTGGCACGCGGCCTCTACGGTCTGCCCGGCGCCGCGATCAGCGAGCACCGCTCGCTGGCAGAAGTCTCGGCACGCGTGCCCAAGGGCGTGGTTTGCCTGCTCTCCGCCCTACGGGTCCACGAGATCGGCACCCAGGCCCCCCATGAAGTCTGGATCGCCATCCCGCCGCACATGGTGAGCCCTCGGCTCGACCAGCCCGCCATCCGGGTCGTGCGGATGTCCGACCAAGCTCTCGCCGAGGGCGTCGATCGCCTGAAGATCGACGGCGTCGAAGTGCCGCTCTTCAGCGCCGCCCGGACCGTCGTTGACTGCTTCCGGTTCCGCAACAAGATCGGCCTGGATGTGGCGCTGGAAGCGCTCCGCGACGGCTGGACCCAGCGCAAGTTCACGCTGGATGACCTCTGGCTCCACGCCACGCGCGGGCGTGTGGCCAACGTCATGCGCCCCTACATCGAGGCCATCACGGCATGACCGCCAACCGCGCTGCGTCGATCCGCGCCAGGCTCAAGCAGCACACCGACACGTCGAAGCAGGACTTCAACCTGACGCTGACCCGGTACGGGCTGGAACGCCTGCTCTACCGACTGTCCATCTCCGAGCACGCACCGAATTTCCTGCTGAAAGGCGCGCTGCTATTCCAACTCTGGTACGGCCAGCCGCACCGGCCGACACGGGACGCCGATCTGCTGGGTTTCGGCCCCGATGACGTAACCACGCTGGTCGGTGTCTTCCGATCGATCGCCATCATCGCAGCGGACGACGGCGTCGTCTTCGATGCCACGTCGGTCGCGGGCAGCCCGATCCGCAAGGACGCCGGCTACGGCGGCGTGCGCATCGATCTGCGCGCAACCCTCGACGGCGCCCGCCTGTCCCTGCAGATCGACATCGGCTTCGGTGATGCCGTCACGCCGGCAGCGCAGTCCATCGCCTACCCCACCCTGCTACCCGACGTCCCCGCACCGACCTTGCGCGCCTACCCTAAGGCCACGGTCGTGGCAGAGAAGCTGCATGCCGTGACCGTGCTGGGCATGCCCAACACCCGCATGAAGGACTTCTTCGATCTCGCCCTGCTGCTGCGAGACCACACCCTCGACGATGCGGAACTGCAGCGCGCCATTGAAACGACCTTCACCCGCCGACAGACGGCCATGCCCAGCAGCCTACCCATCGGCCTGAGCGATGCCTTTGCCGACGACACAACCAAGCAGACGCAATGGCGGGCGTTCCTGAACAAGAACAAGCTGGAGCCGATGGAGCTTCGCGATGTGATCGGGGCCATCCGAGCGCGTGCGACGCAGTTCGGATTTCCCAGCCGGTAGGGCTCCCACGGCGTCGTCATGCTCGCACTGCTATTCGACTTCACCGATCCCAGTGCGGCGAACGCGTGGCACGCCATCGACGACCGCGTGATGGGCGGCATCTCTCGCAGCACACTGCGACACGATCCTGCAGGTCACGCCGTGTTCGAGGGAACCGTCTCGCTGGAGCGCAACGGCGGCTTCGCCTCGGTGCGGTCCAGCTCTGGCGAACGGGGCCTGCCTGGCGCCGGGGCCTGCCTGATCGAACTGCGCGGTGACCACAAGCAGTTCAAGCTCAACCTGCTGACCGACGACGGCTTCGACAGCCTGAACTACCAGGTCAGCTTCACCCCCAAGGGCACGGACTGGCAGACCTTGCACCTGCCGCTGGCCGACTTCCGAGCCAGCTTCCGCGGACGCGAGGTCTCCGTCGCACCACCGCTGGCCCCCGCACGCATCCGCCAGGTCGGCCTGATGATCGCGGGACGCCAGGCCGGCAGCTTCGAGCTCCACATCCGGCGGATCTGCCTCACCTGACTCGGCCGGCGAACAGCGAAAGAACAAGGGGCACGTCCGGTGCCCCCGCAGTTCCCTCAAAGCAGGTCGCGCTCTGCAAAGCTGCAGACCTCGGCGCGTGCCACCACCAGGTGATCGAGCACCCGCACGTCCACGAGCGCCAGCGCCGTCTTCAGCGTCTGAGTCAGGAACTCATCGGCCCGGCTCGGCTCCACTGAAACTGTTGCCGCCCGAGGCCGCCAGGGTGTGGCTGCTGGCCGAGGTTGACCTGAGCCAGATCGACACCACGCCGGTGCGGCTGAACATCAGCCTGCCAGCTAACCTGGTGGAGCAGATTGACGCTTATGCGCGCAGCCACGGCGCAACCCGCAGCGGGTTGCTAGCGCGAGCAGCACGGCAGGCCATGGCGCAGAGGTAGCCAGGGTCTTAAGGGCTTAGCTGCGCACGCCCTGCCTCGAGTCGGCCAGCATCGGCAAGCCCTGCCCTGGCGCCACGCTGCTTGCACAGTCGCGGCAGCAACGCCAACTGCACTCGATCGGCGAACCAAGTCAGGGTGTCGCCCGAGGTGGCACGCACGCTCACCCTGAATGCGTTGTCCCTCACCCGCCGGCCCCTGACATCGGCCAACAATGATCTCAGGCCCGCGGTCAGTGCCACCGAAGTGAATTGATGTGCCCGAGGCCGAGAGCGCGAACGAGCTCCGCATAGCTCGCCGGGAATTGTGCAGAGCGTCCTAAATGGGTAGGGGCAAATAAGCTCTGATCAATGCGGCGCGAACTCGCCTGCGGCTCAATGAACCCGCAGCACCTCAAACTGCTGTCGGATTGGAGCGCCCTGTATCGACACCTCGTCACCCTCGCATTTACCTAGCACGGCCCTACCTAAAGGGGCCTCGCTGCTGATCACCTGGACGAGCTGACCGTCACTGACCAACTTCATGCTCCCCCCATCCGGGCCGAGAAAGAGATATTGCTGCTTGTCGTCGGAATCGACCAAGCAAACCAGCGCCCCGATCTGTATGCCTATGCTGGGGTCGTAGGGGCTCGGGCGGAATTGGCGCCAATTGGCCATCGCCTGGCGGATGGCCGCGGCGCGACGAGCTTGGCCGGTGGCTAGGTAGGCGGCTTCGAGTCCCAACGTGTCGTATTTGTTCTCGGCGATGTTTTCTTCATGAGTTGCCGTTTCATGGGCCACCCGCACTGCTTGTTCTACTTGAAGCAGGTCTTCGGCGAGCCGATCCAGCACCTGCTGCTGCAGCAAGAATTTATCCATGCGGCTCCCCGTAGAAGCTCACCTTGCCCATGGTCGAGCTAGTTGGAGGGAAGGCAAGCGTAAAACTCCCTACTTCACAACCTACGTCTGTTTCCACCGATCGAATGGCTCGACCCGCGCCTGATCCTCTGTATCGGGGCGCATACCGAGCCACCTCTTGGGTTGCCCGCCTGGAGGCGCAAAGCCAGCCGAAGCTGGCAATCACCCTAACGGCAGTGCTGGCAGGCCGGCTCCTGAGAAGGTCATGCAGTCCCTGGCCGCGCAAAGTGTTGAGGCAGTGACGCCGCACGGCGCAAATGCCGCAAATGCGCTCGGCCTCCCACAGCAGGTGCCTATCCGCGAGGTCTATCTGACATAGGGGCGCAGCCGCAAGCTCAGGCTGGGCCGCTACGAAGTGACCGTCAAGCACGCCCCTGGCTGGATGCTGGCGCTTGGCCACAGCCAGGCCGGCGCCGCCATTGGAGCGCTGGCCTGGATAGGACCACCGCACGCGCGCGTGTCGCTGGCGACCTTGCCGCGAACACTGCCGTCCACGGAATGGTAGGCGCTGATGGGGCTCCGTGCCGGCCTTCCCTCGTGGATGGCCAGGGCGATCGGCGAAGAAGCGACTCGTGGCTGAGTCCTTCTCCAGCAGATGGGCTGGGCGGCCGGTGCGCTCCCGGCCCAGCTCAAGGACTTCGGACCGATCCTCTTCACCCAGCGAGAAGTAGGCTGAGGCAATGGACGTCGTCATTGTGTTTTCGGCGCCCTACCCTGCTCGGCCCAAGCTAGGGCCTTCGTCAACTGCGCGCGCTGCTGCCAAGCGCGCATAAGCAATTGCAGCCGTCCCTGCTCGGCCTCCATCCGCGCGGTCTGCGCCTGAAGCAATTCCGTGCGGGCGAGCACCCCTACGTCGAGTCGAAGCATGGCTAGCCGCTCCGCCTCACGTGCCTCAATCTGGCGCCTTGCATTGGCAGCAAGTTGCTGCCGAAGGCGCTCGTCGTCAAGCCAGGCGGACTCAATTTCGGTAAGGGCGCGTGCCAATGTTTCACGCAACTGCAGCGCAGCGAGTTCCAACTCGGTACGGGCACCCTCGCGCTTCAAGTCCAGGCGTCGCCAGTCGATGAGCGGCACCACGAGGTTGCTGCTCAAACTGGCCATGGGGTTCTTGAGCAAGTCGCTCAGCAAGGCACCCCCGCTGCCCAAAGAACCGCTGAATGAAAGCGTAGGGTATCGGTCCGCCTCACTGACCTGCAGGCGCGCTAGCGCGGCATCCACTTGAGCGCGGGAGCGCTGCACATCGGGGCGACGTGCAAGCACCTCGGCTGGCGTGGCTCTTGGCAAAGCGGCTGCTGGGAAGTCGTCAGGCAGGCGAGCTTCGAGCAACGGTGGACCGGGTGGGGGCTGATCGAGCAAAAGTGCGAGCTGTAGGCGCGCCTGACGGCTGTCAGCCTGCAGATCTGCCAAGCGCACCTCGGTCAATTGCAGCGACACCACAGCGCGATCAATCTCGATCGGTGCCAATTTGCCTTCACGAACACGCAGACGCGTTGCCTCCAGTAGTTCGCGCGCAATACCAGCCTGCTGCAACGCCAGCTGGGCCTGAAGCTGCGCGCCGGCGATCTGCCAGTACAACTCTGCAACGCGGCTTCGCAGGCTCAGGCGGGCGGCAAGGATATCGGCTTCGCTCCCACGACGTTGCGCAGCGTCGAGGCGTTGCAGCGCTTCGATGCGGCCCCACAGGTCGACCTCCCACGACACCCCAAAGTTCAGGCCGCTGGAGCGGCTAATGCCGCCGGGCAGGAACGGGTCAAGTGGTTTGGACACACCGGCAGTAACCCCCGCGGACGGCGTTAGGCGCAATTGCCCTTGCGCCTGCTGCAGGCTTGCTGCCTGTAAGCGCAGGGCGGCCTGCGCAAGATCGCGATTACGCTGTTCGGCAAGCTGCAGCAGCGCGCCAAGTTCAGGGTCTTCGGCGTCGGGCCAGGCTAGAGATGCACCTTGCGTGGGTGCGAATTGCCACTGCACTGGCGCGGCGGGCGCTTCGGGAGCCACTGCAACCTGGGGCGCGGTCACACAGCCGGCCAGCACCAGCGCTGTCATCAACAAAGTCGTCTTCAATCTCACTCCCGCGCCAGCGCATCCACAGGACTCAGGGCGGCGGCGCGCCGCGCTGGCACCGTACCGAACACCAGACCCACGCCGCTGGACACGGCGAAAGCGACGAGTAGCGCCAGCCAATCCACGCGGACTTGCAGCAACTGCTGCACCGCGTTCAATCCCTGAGCGCCAAGCCAACTCAAGCCCACGCCGACCAGCCCACCAAGGCAGCACAACACCACGGCTTCAATCAGAAACTGCAGGCGCACATCAGCCTGACGCGCGCCGACGGCCATACGAATGCCGATCTCTCGCGTGCGCTCGCTCACGGACACAAGCATGATGTTCATCACTCCCACCCCGCCCACAATGAGGGCAATGGCGCCCACACCGGCCAGCAGCGCTGCGAAGCCAGCGTTGAAGTTCTGAAACTTCTTGAACTCCTCGTCACCGACGAACTGACCGAAGTCCAGGCTGCCGCGCAGCGCGCGCAAGCGGTGGCGAGCCTGCTCGAGGACTTGCTGGGGGTTCGCCCCCTTTTCAAGGTTGATGGCAAAGGCCTGCAAGTTGACGCTGGCATCAAGCTTGGCGCGGTAGTTGCGCTCCGGAACGTAGATGAGTTGGTTGCCAAAGCTGAAGTTCATCTGGCTGGCGTTCTCGACCACGCCGACCACGCGGTAGGGCAAAGAAGCTGCGGGTGGCACGGGGGCGCCAACGTGATTCGGCATGGCCTCCGGACCACCAGCGGCGCCAGGCATTGCCGCGATGAAGATGGTCTTGTCTAGTGGCGCCTGACCGTCTTTGAAGAGCTTCTTGGCTGTCTGCACGTCAAGCAGAGCTACCTGTGCCCCTTCCGACAACTCGTAGGGCGTGAAGTTTCGGCCTTCCTTGATGCGCAGGGTGCGCTCCTTGAGCAGGGACGGACCGCCAGCCATCGCCTGAGCGGCGACATCACGGGCTCCATGGCGGGCTGACACGCCAGTCTGCCGCTCCCGCAACACGCTGCTGATTCCAGGCAAGGCAGCCAAAGCTTCAACCTGATTGGGGGTAAACAGAGGGGGCTGCATGCCTGGTGGCAAGTCTTGGTTGCCCGTCCAGAACCAGATCTTTCCGGAGAACGCGTTCGCGAACTCGCCCTCGAACGTGGTGCGCGCAGCGTTAGTCAAGGCAACGATGCTGACCACCGAAGCGATGCCGATGCTGATGCCGAGCATGGAGAGCGCGGTGCGCAGGCGGTTTCCTTTGAGGCTGAGCCAAGCGGTGGCGAGCGCCTCGCGCCACTGCACCTGCACTCGTCGCAGCCAGCCGCCAGGAGGTGGAGCATGGCTCTCGGGTGCTTGAGTGGGGAGGCGGTGGCCGGCCGGCGTGCCGTCGTCGCGCACCACACGACCGTCCTTCAATTCGATGGTACGGCGCGCATGCGCTGCCACGCCGGGGTCATGCGTGACGATGATTACGGTGTGCCCGCGCTCGTTCAGTTCGCGCAGCAACTTGAGCAGCTCAGCACCAGAGGCGGAGTCGAGCGCGCCTGTGGGTTCGTCGGCCAAGATGATCTGGCCGCCGTTCATCAACGCTCGGGCGATAGAAACACGCTGCTGTTGGCCGCCACTTAGCTCGTTGGGCTTGTGGTGCATGCGCTCGCCCAGACCAAGTCGCTCGAGCAGAGCCTGCGCGCGGTCGTTTCGCTTGCCGCTGCCCACGCCGGCGTAGATGGCGGGCAAGGCGGCGTTGCCACGCGCGTCCAAGTGCGGCAGCAGGTGGTAACGCTGAAAAATGAAGCCGAAATGCTCGCGGCGCAATGCCGCAAGCTTGTCGGGGCCAAGCGTGCTCGCGTCCTGCCCTTGGATGATGAAGCGACCACCGGTGGGGTTGTCCAGGCAGCCGAGCACGTTCATCAGTGTGCTTTTGCCTGAGCCCGACTGGCCCACAATGGCAACGAACTCGCCGGCCTCAATCATGAGGTCCACGCCGTCGAGCGCGCGGACCTCGATATCGCCGATGAGGTAGTGGCGTGTGACGCCTCTCAGCTCAATGAGCGACATCAGCTAGATGCGCGTGAAGCCGCCGAAGACGCTGCCTCAGCCGGTGACGAAGCTGCTGAGGGCGGCGCGAGTAGGACCTTATCGCCGACCTTTAATCCCTCGCGCACCTCCACCTTGGCGCCATCCTGAAGGCCAGTGCGAACCAGAACGAGCTCTTGCTTGCCCTCTTTACCGAGCCGGGTGACGGCAAAGCGCCCATCCTTTGCGCGCTCACCAAGGGACACCATCGGCATGGTCAGTACCCCCTTGGCCTCGCCGGTCTCGATATCCACCTGAACTGTCATCTCGGAGAACAACTTACCGTCCCGGTTGTCCACATCGAACAGCACGTTGTAGAACACCGCGTTGCCGCTGCGCTCCGGCACTGGTTGCACAACGCGCACCTTGCCGCCGTATCGCTGGCCCTCCCCGCTGAGCGTCAAAAAGCTGGCTTTCTGCCCAATCTTGACGGCCTGGATGTCTACCTCAGGCACCTTGGTACGTACTGTGATGGTGTCGAGATCAGCGAGAGTCAGCATCACCGGAGTGATCTGTACGGCGATCACTGTTTGTCCTTCCTGGACTGGGATGTTGACTACCGTCCCATTCATAGGCGCGCTGATACGGGTGTAGCCCAAGCGCACCTGCGCCTGTGCCAAGTCGGCTTGTAGCCGGCTGAGCACAGCGGTCTGGCCGCGCACGTCCGCCTCCACCTTGGCAAGCTCGCTTTCAGCACGCTCCAACTCCAGTGCCGCACTGGCTTGGCCGGCCAGCAGGCGCTTCTGCCGAGACAGCTCGCGCTGGGCCACACCCAAATCCACCATGCGCGCATCTAGCAAAGCACGCTGCTGCAACAGCGCGGCCTCTGCGCGGGCCACGTCGTTTCGCGCTAGCTCTGGGTCCAAGCTTACGAGCAGATCGCCCTTCTTGACCTTCTGACCAAGCTGCACGTGCAAGGTTTGCACCTGGCCGCTAACCTGCGCACCGACGTCGACCTTAGTCTTGGCCTGCAGTACGCCGGCCGCCTGCACGATTTGTGTAATGTCACCCGTGACCACTTCGCCGCTGGGTGGCGTAGGCGGAGGCGGGGGCGGGAACACCGCGCGATAGCCGGCCCAAACGGCAACACCCAAGGCCACTACCAGCAGCAGCTTCGCCCACCAGGGTCTGAGCAAGGGTTTTAGTTTCATGTGTCTCCCGCGCCTACGTGACAGCGGCGCACTGTAGCGAGGTGCTGCGTGTACATGCGGCGAATCCGACGAAACGCAGGTAACAAGGGATGAGTTGCAGCGCTGCGCCGCCCCCGGGAGTCCAGTCAAACCGAGATAGTGATCGGACCTATGAAGAATCGATACACCGAGGAACAGATCGATGCCTTTCTGCGTGAGGCCGATGCCGGGCTACCGGTCATGGAACTGTGCAGGAAGCATGGCTTCAGCGAACCGAGCTACTACGCCTGGAAGGCCAAGTTCGGCGGCATGAAGGTGTCGGACGGGCAGCGTCTGAAGGCGCTGGAAGCCGAGAACACCAAGCTGAAGCGGCTGCGTAAACAATGGGATGGACGCCCCCAGCCGTTCAGTCACCTTTGACTGTATGGACAAATGACATACATAATTGACCTTCATAGAGTCACACACCAAAGGTGCCCGATGGCCCACGCACAAGAACCCGTCACGATCAGCATCCGCGCCAAGGCAGGGCAGCGTGACCTCATCGATCAAGCGGCAGACCGACTGGGCCGCAGCCGTTCAGACTTCATGCTCGAAGCCGCATGCCGGCAGGCCGAGGACGTACTGCTCGACCAAACTTACTTCGCGCTCGACGCCAAAAGCTTTGCTGCGTTCCAGGACATGCTCGACAAGCCTCCAGCGCCCACCGATCGTCTGCGTCGCACCTTGAAAGCGCGTGCTCCTTGGGACACAGCGCCCGCGGGCAAAGCCACCAGCTCACGCGTGAAGTGAACGCGCCGATACTTTCGGCGCCCCAAGCGCTGGGTGAGCACCACCGCCTGGCCGACTTCGACAGCGGAGAGCCTTCGCTGGACGACTGGCTCAAGCGCCGCGCGGCGAAAAACCAAGCCAATGGATCGTCGCGAACCTATGTCGTGTGCGAGGGCGACGCGGTGATTGGCTACTACTGCCTGGCGGCAGGGGCCATGGGCCACGCAGAGGCGCCGTCGACCATGAAGCGCAACCGGCCAGACCCGGTGCCCGTACTCGTTCTTGGCCGTCTTGCCATCCACAAGGACCATCACCAGAAAGGCATCGGGACGGCACTGGTCAACGACTCCATCCGGCGCGCGATGCAGGCTGCCCACATTGCGGGAGTCACGGCACTGCTGGTGCACGCGATTTCGGAGCAGGCGCGACGCTTTTACCTCTCGCGCGGCTTCATCGAGTCCCCCGTCAAGCCCATGACCCTGTGCCTGATGTTGGCCACGGTCGACCAGGCGCTGCTCGAGGTCTAGAGCCTGGAGGGTTGGAGGATGACCAACGAAGCGTTCTCACGTGTCAAGATCGACGCCCAACTTCGCGACCAGGGCTAGGAGATCACGAACACGAACGCCGTGCGCATCGAGTATGTGCTGCCCGACCACATCAAGGCCGACTTCGTGCTTTGCGATTGCAACGGCCGCTTCCTGACCGTCGTTGAAGCCAAGAAGGCCGCGATCAACCCAGCCGAGGACCAGGCTAAGCCCTACGCCGCGCAGCCACCGCTCAGGTGAAGCGCGACGTGATGGCGGTCGACATCTACAGGCGCATCGTCGAGTGCGACTACCAGACCGAGTGCATCGACATCCTGTGTCGAGCGTGTCCGAGCGGACCGAACGAGCTTGGCCGGTGGCCAGGTAGGCAGCTTTAAGTCCCAACGTGTCGTATTTGTTCTCGGCGATGTTTTCTGTAAGCAACGGGATGGACGCCACCGCTGCCTGTTCTGCTTACAGCAAGTCTTCGGCGAGACGATCCAGCACCTGCTGCTGCAAGAATTTATCCATGCGGCTGCCCGCAGAAGCTTGCCTTGCCAATGGCCGAGATGGTTGGAGGGAAGCTAAGCGTAAGCACCCTACTTCACAAGCTGCGCCTGTTTCCACCGATCGAATGGCTCGACCCGCGTCTGATCCTCTGTATCGGGGCGCCTACCGAGTACACGTCACCGTCGGCAACAGCATTGCGTATTTCAGCCCATCGTGGACGGCATTTCAGGCTGATCGTGGACGGGATTTCAGCGTGATCGTGGACGGCGTTTCAAACTGATCGTGGACGCTGTTTCAGCGAGATCGTGGACGGTGGGGGTGGCGCGCAAGTGATCCTTTGACCGGGCATAGGCTGGCTGTTTTTTACAGCTCAAGCCGATGCCCACCAACAGAATCACCATGCGCCGAATCCGAGAGACTTTGCGCCTGCACCTGCAGGCTGGGCTGAGCTACAACGAGGTTGGCCGCGCGCTGAAGATCTCCAAGAGCGTGGTCGGCAAGTACGTTTCACTGGCCAGAGTGGCGGGCGTGGACTGGGCGGTGGCCCAGAGCCTGACCGACGACGAACTCGAAGCCCAGCTCTACCGTCCGCCATTGCCCCGATCGAGCTACCAGCTCACGCCCGACTTCGCCGCCGTCCACCAGGAGCTCAAGCGTCCGGGTGTCACCCTTCAACTGCTGTGGGAGGAGTACGCCGCGGCCAACGAGTTGGCCTACAGATACACCAGCTTCTGCGTGAAGTACCGCGCCTGGGCGCAGTGCCTGAAGCGCTCGATGCGCCAGACCCACCTGGCTGGCGAGAAGCTGTTCGTGGACTACGCCGGCCAGACCGTTCCGCTGGTGGACCCCACCACCGGCGAGATCACGGCCGCGCAGATCTTCGTGGCCACGCTGGGCGCGTCCAACTACACCTATGCCTGCGCCACCAGGCGCCAGACCACCGCCGACTGGATCGGCGCGCAGATCGGGGCCCTGGAATTCTTCGGCGGCGTGCCGCGCTTGATCGTGCCCGACCAGGCCCGCGCGCTGATCAAGAACCCCGACCGCTACGACCCGCAGCC
>CAISJH010000271.1 GCA_903885585.1 uncultured beta proteobacterium | reverse complement strand
CCGTGCGGGCGTCGACAAAACGGACAAACTCGTCGGTGTGACCGCCGGTGCCCCAACCCACATGTTGGGCGGTGATGCTGGCGCGCATCTGTGGATCTTCAGCCAAGCCCTCAGCCACCCAGACCACGTGGCGCACGCCGGGCAAGCGCCTGAGTGAATTCTCGAGCTGGGCGCGGCTGCGGCCGGGGTTGCGTTGGCGCAAGAAGGCTTCGTTCGCGATCAGGGTACCTTCGCCGTTGCTTTCCAAGGCACCGCCCTCCAGCGCGATATCGCTGTCAAAAGTGCGGCCAGCACGGGCCGCGCCGCCTGCATGCCTGGATTGGCGGAGGAGCTCGCGCCCCATCGCCGCATCCAAGCCCTCGCGCAATGCGTCGAACTTCGGCGTGCAACTGGCCACTGCTCTTGCGTCACCCGCATGGCGCCGGGCGCACCAGCCCACGGTGCCGTAGTGGCTCCAACGAAAGTTCACGGCTCCCACCTCGCCCTTGGGGCCTTGGGCCCATACGGTGGTATCGCGAAGAAAGAAGAACACCCCGGGCGTTTGCGCCCAGCGCAGAGTGCCAGGCACGATGCCGGCGTCACGCAAGCTTTCCAAAGCCACGGCCTGGTCCTGAGCGTTCGCCACCCAGATACCCACGGGGACCTGTGCCGATTGCAAGGTGCGAATGAGCGTCAAGGTCAAGGCTTCATGCCCGCCACCGATGCCTAGCCAAATGCGTGTGCCAGACTCAAAGCCGCCTGGGATGCGCCAGCCCGTGGGGCTGCGGCCAACGGGCTGCTGCGCGTGTGCCAGCGGCATGGCCATCGCCAAGGCCTGAGCCGCTGTCAGACGGAGCAGTTCTCGGCGGCTTGGTGCGTGGATGGGGGCAGAGGCTCTGGTAGCTGTCATCGCAACTCACCGTAACGGCGCAGCGGATGCTGCTGCGCAGGGCCATCCGCAACAAAATGAGCGTGGGTCTGGACCGGGAAGTTTCAGGGCCTGAGCGGATGCCCTGTCTCGAGCTTTGGCAACGAAGGCGGCCTCGTCCTCATCGTAGACGACGGTGAATGCCGCTGCGAGGTGGACGACGCCGAAACAATTCATCCTCAATCCACCGCTGCCACCACCTCGACCTCCAGCATCAGGTCCTCGTGCACCAGCGCCGGCGTTGCCACCAGCGTGCTCGCGGGCAGGTGCTGGCCCAGGTGTCTCGCCCGGACTGCGCGAAAGGCCTGCAGACGCGAGGCCGTCAGGTCGCGCATGTAGATGTTCATCTTGACCACATGCTCGAGCGTGGCGCCGGAGGCAGCCAGCGCCACCTTCAGGTTGTGGAAGACCTGCTCGGCTTGCTCGGCCATCGTCCGACCGACCACATTACCCAGTTCGTCGAAGGCCACCTGTCCCGATACGAACACCAGCCTGCCGCCGGTGACGGTGGCGACATGGGAATAGTTGCCTTGTGACAGGCCTGCGGGATTCGTGAACTGCGTTGCCATGTTGTCTCCTGTTTGCTCTGCGGCCTTCGCCTCCTGGCGCGGCTCATCGTCCAGCGACTCCAAGACCACCAGCACGCGGCCGCGGCTTTCGTGCTGGCGCCTCAGCAAGGTACGACCCGATCGCTGACGCGAGGGTACTTACCCCTGCTGTCGGTGCAATTGGGCCCAGTTCTGCGGGCGTGGCATGAGGAACTGTGCATCCGGGGTGATGGTGAAGTAGTCCCCGGGGCCACCGCCACGCACAACCGGGCGGGCGCGGGCGGTCTGATAGATCCCGTCTTCGAGCAGTGAAGTGTCGATGTGCACGCCGACCACTTCGCCCATCACGAGCCAGGCGTTGACAGCGTCGCCGCTGGCCGAGGTGAGCTGGATGATCTGCGAGAGACGGCACTCCATCGCCACCGGGCTCTCGGCCACGCGTGGCACGCTCACCTCCCGGCAAGCCTGCGGCGTGAGGCCGGCCAGCGTGAATTCGCTCTCGTTGGGCGGCAGTGCCGAGCAGCTCAGGTTCATGGCCTGGGCCAGCGGTTCGGTGACCAGGTTCCAGACGAACTCGCCGGTAGCCTCCACGTTGGCCAGAGAGTCTTTTCTTCCGCCACTGCAAAAGCCGATGATGGGCGGCACGTAGTTGAAGGCGTTGAAGAAGCTGTAGGGCGCCAGGTTGGCCACGCCGTCGGGTGTGAGCGAGGAGATCCAGCCGATAGGGCGCGGCGCGACGATGGCATTGAACGGATCGTGCGGCAGTCCGTGGCCGTCAACAGGGCGATAGAAGTGAGTGGGCATGGTGTGGTGTGGTTGCAAGGGGTGCTGATCGCCATGCTATCGCCAGTCCAAGGGCGTCTTGACGCCCCGGCATTCTTCGGCCAGGCACCGGGCATGCGCTGGGTCCAGCATCTTGGTCCAGACTTTGAAGCGGTCGAGTTCAGCACAATGGAGTCCATGTCCAAGCCCGTGACGCCCGCCGCCCCTGAATCGTGGTCCATCCGCACGACCGATGCCGATGTGGCCGTGCTCACCATTCCGGGTGCGCTCGAGCGCTCGCGCACCTTTGACGTGGACGTGCAGTTGCATGTCCGCCTGCCTGCTGTGGAGAAGAAGTCTGAACTGGGCCTGAGCCTGGAGGTGGACGGCTCTCGGCAGTGGAGCCGCACGATGGCCGGGAGTACGCCCGGCGACGTCGATACCCTGGAATATCACTGCCGCCTGGTGTTGGAACCCGGCCGGGACTGCCGACTGCGAGCACGCGCCGCTTTGCGCAACTGCTCGCTGGTGTCGCTGTGCCTCAGTGCGGTTGAACACCGTGCTGCCATCTCCTCACAGTGAAGGCAGCAGTTGTACAGCTGCGGTGTCGCAGCCGTTCTTCAGCGAGAGCAGGGCTGGGTCAAAGCGGAGTGGTAATGAAATTGAAGCGCCAAGATGAAACGCACACATGAAGTCGACAAGCCCCCGGCCGTGCAGCGCTTGATCCGCGGCCGCTGGCGTGCCGGGCTGTTGGTGCTGGCTCTGCTGCCTGGCCTTGGCGCTGCGCAGGGCCTGCACCTCAGCCGCGCCACCTTGCAGGCTCAGGTGGAGAAGGGCTTTCCCAAGACACGCAGCGGTGTGGAACTGTCTGCGCCCGAGATCCAGCTGGAAGGCGAGCGGGAGGTGGCCGTGCTTTGTGGCCGATGGGCCCACACGACCTCCCGGCTGGCCGGGGCCTTCTGTGCCGAATCCCGGCTGCGTTGGAACAAGGAGCCGGCCAACGTCACGCTGGACGCAGTGCAGATGCGAAGCCTGACGCTGGGCGACGGACGTCAGCTGCCGCAGGCTGTGCTGCAAGGTCTCAACCTCGGGTTGCCCCGCTGGGTGGACGGCACGGTGGTCTACACCGCACCCGGCTTCGTGGGCTGGGCCGTGAAGGACTTGCGGGTGCAACAAGACCGGCTGCGCATCGAGTTCTGAGTTCTTGGTTCAAGACGAACAGGAACTCCGGGGCGGGGTCCATAGAATCCCGCCTCCTCTGCGAAACGACGCTTTCAACCCATCCTCAACCTGTCAACCCTGACACCTGCCCATGACCGACACCACGCCCGCGTCCAGCGCCGAAGTCACCGCCCCTGAAGCGGCCACCGCAGAGACCGTGTCCACGCTGCCCGATCGCCTGTCCATCGACCCGCGCAGCCCGCACTTTGCGCAGCACCTGCTGGAGCGGGGCATCACCATCCTGTTCAACGGCAAGGAGCGCTTCGATGTGGAGGAGTACTGCCTGAGCGAGGGCTGGATCAAGGTGCCTGCAGGCAAGACCGTGGACCGGCGGGGGCGGCCGCTGTTGATCAAGCTCAAGGGGCAGGTCCAGGCGAGCGCGCGCTGACATGCTCAAGTCCTTCACCTGTTTTCGGATCCAGGAGGGCTGGCAGGCGCCCGACTTCCACGCCTTGTCAGATGCGCTGGCGCGCACGGCGTTTCGCCCTTGCGGCCCCACCGAGCGTCGCACCTCGGGCTGGGTGCCACCGCGCGGCGTGGAGCATGGCCCGATGCTGGAGAGCGTGGGCGGCCAGTGGCTGATGACGCTGATGAGCGAGTCTCGCCAGCTGCCCGCCTCGGCCGTGCGGGCCGAGCTGGACTTGCGCCTGGACGCCGTGGAGGCGCAGATCGGCCGCCGGCCCCGGGGCAAGGCCAAGCGCGAGATGAAGGAGCAGGTGGAGCATGAGCTGATGCCGCGCGCCTTCACGCGCAAGTCCGCTGTCACGGTGTGGATCGATCCGCGCAGCCGCATGCTGGTGCTGGGCACACCCAGCGCCAAGGCGGCCGACCTGATCGTGGCCGAGCTGCTGACAGTCTTTGAGGACCGCCTGCCGCTGACCCCGATCCACACGGCGCAGTCGCCGGCGGGTGCGATGGCCGCCTGGCTCACCTCGCGTCAGGCGCCCGCGGGCTTCTCCATCGACCTGGAGTGTGAGCTTCGCCAGGCCGACGACAGCCGGGCCACCGTGAAGTACACGCGCCATACGCTGGACACCGACGAGGTGGTGCAGCATCTGCAGCACGGCAAGACCCCAGCGTACCTGGCCATGACCTGGGCCGACCGCGTCTCCTTCGTGCTGACCGATGAGCTGAAGATCAAGCGGTTGAAGTTCCTGGACGTGGAAGCTGCGGCAGCGCCCGGTGCGGCGAGCGACGGCGAAGATGACTCCTTTGACGCGAACGCCGCCCTGGCCACCGGTGAACTGTCGCAGTTGATGGGCGATCTGCTGGATGCGCTCGGCGGCGAAAGACCTCCCGCCTTGGCTGCCGTGGTGTAGCCAACCCGAAGTCCACACCGCAAGGCGGGTGACCAGATTCCCAATTCTTGTGAATTGAGGTGTCATATTGGTGCATCAGCCCTTGAGTGAGCTCGCTCAACAAGCACACAATTCGCGGGTTTGACGTCTCGACTCTCACGTTCTATCGGGTCTTCCATGCAATTGCTCCAGCGCCTCAAGATCGGTCCTCGCCTGGCCTTGGCCTTCCTGATCCCCATCGCCTTGCTGGTCGTCAACGGGCTGATCGGTGTGCAGAGTCTCAATTCGGTGCACAAAGGGTTGACCACGGTCTACAACGACCGTGTCGTGCCCTTGAAGCAGCTGAAAGTCATTGCCGACGCCTACGCGGTCAACGTGATCGACGCGGTCAACAAGGCCAACGCCGGCCTCTTCACGGCCGAGGAGGCGTTGAAGGCTGTGCAGGCTGCCAACGCGGACATCAAAAAGGAGTGGGCGGCCTACATGGCCACCACGCTGACCAAAGAAGAGGAAAAGCTGGCTGGGGAGGCTGTAAAGCTCTTCGAGCCGGCAAACCGTGACATCGGCAAGCTGGAAGAGGCGCTCAAGGGCCTGACGGGCAAGGTGCCGGGGCAGCTCAACGCCTTCAACGGCCCGCTGTACGACACCATCGACCCCATCAGCGGCAAGATCACCGAGCTGATCGAGCTGCAGTTGCGCGTCGCGGCCGAGGTGCACAAGGCGTCGGAAGAGACATTCTCCAAAGCGCTGTGGCTGACGGTGGCCCTCATCGTGGCGGCCGTGGTGGCTTGCATCTTTATCGGCCTGGTGATCTCGCGCTCCATCACGGTGCCCATCGGGCGCGCCGCCCAGGTGGCCAAGACCATTGCCGATGGCGATCTGACCGCGCGCTTCGAGGCCGTGGGCCGTGACGAGTCGGCGGAGCTGCTGCGTGCCCTGCGCGCGATGAACGACAGCCTCGCGCGCATCGTGGGTGAGGTGCGTGCGAGTGCCGAGACGGTGTCCACCGGGGCGCTGCAGATCTCCGAGGGCAGCCTCGACCTGAGCCAGCGCACCGAGGAGCAGGCCGCCAACCTCGAGGAGACCGCGGCCTCCATGGAGCAGTTGACGGCGGCTGTACAGCAGAACGCCGATACCGCCCGCGAGGCCAGCCAGCTGGCCAGCGGGGCACGCCAGTCGGCTGCCCATGGCGGCGAGAAGGTGTCGCAGGTGGTGACCACCATGCAGGACATCGCCGCCAGCTCGCGCAAGATTGCCGACATCATCGGCGTCATCGATGGCATCGCCTTCCAGACCAACATCCTGGCGCTCAACGCTGCGGTGGAAGCCGCCCGCGCGGGTGAGCAGGGCCGCGGCTTTGCGGTGGTGGCCAGCGAAGTGCGCACGCTCGCCCAGCGCAGCGCCGCAGCGGCCAAGGAGATCAAGGACCTGATCAGCGCCAGCGTGCAGCGCGTGGAGGCGGGTTCCAGGCTGGTGGACGAAGCCGGCGAGAGCGTGGGCGGTATCGTCAGCCAGGTGCAGCGCGTGGCTGACCTGATCAACGAGATCACCACGGCCAGCACCGTGCAGTCCAGCGGCATCGGCCAGGTGGGCGAAGCCGTGCAGCAACTCGACCAGGTGACGCAGCAGAACGCCGCACTGGTGGAGGAGAGCACTGCCGCAGCCGCCAGCCTGCGCGACCAGGCGGCCAAGCTGGTGGCCGAGGTCAGCGTGTTCAAGCTGGCCGATGGCTACAGTTCCCTGCGCCCTACCGGGCGCACGACCCGGCCTCGCACGAGCCCGGCGCCGGCCCCTGCACCGTCGCGTGCGGCACCCGCACCGCGGGTGGCCACCGAGCGCAAGCCTGCGCTGGGCGCCGCCCCCCGCCAGATCTCGGCCCCGTCACCGGTGGCCTTGTCCAAGCCTGCCGCGCGTGACGGTGGAGACGACGACTGGACGACCTTTTGACACTGTCCTGGCTCAGCCCCACGGGGCTGGCCTGCATGGTGATCGTGTTTGCCGCAGGCATGGTCCGCGGCTTTGCGGGGTTCGGGTTTTCCGCCCTTTCGGTGGCCGGCATGTCACTGCTGCTGCCACCGGCGCTGGTGGTGCCTCCCGTCTTTGTGCTGGAGGTGCTGGCCAGCCTGAGCCTGCTGCGAGAGGCTTGGAAAGACGCCGATCTGCGCTGGCTGCGTTGGCTGGTGCTGGGCAATGCGCTGTGCATTCCCCTGGGCCTGGCACTGCTGGCCTGGCTGCCTGAACTGGAGTTGCGGTTGCTGCTGGGGGCGCTGCTGTTGACCGCCGCCTTGTTGCTGCGGTGCGGCTTCAGTGCCGGGCTGGAGCCCTCCTGGCAGGTGCGCCTGGGCACTGGGCTGGTATCGGGGTTTGTCAACGGCGTGGCAGCCATCGGTGGCATCGCGGTGGCCGTATTGATGAGCACCACGGCCCTGTCGCCGGCCGTGATGCGCGCCACCCTTATCGTGCTGTTCCTGTTCACCGATCTCTATGCCCTGGCGTGGGCGGCGGCATTGCCTGCTGCGTCTGACGCCGAGGCGGGCTTGCTGGGTGTGCAGACGTTCTCCATGGCCTTGACGCTGGCGCCCGCCATGCTGGCCGGCATCTGGTGCGGCCGCCGCTTCTTTGTGGGGATGGCGCCGCAGGCTTTTCGCCAGCGTGTGCTGGAAGCCTTGATCCTGATTGCCGGCCTGGGGGTGCTGCGGGCGGTCGTGGAGTTGCTGCGGTGACAGCCTGATGGGGCAGCTAGCCGGCGGGCCCAGCGTTCAGCTCGCCGGGCCCTGAGCGCCTTGCCGACCTGCCGCGCTACCCCTTTCAACTCCGGCGTCCCAGCCAGGCTTGCACGAGCAGTGCGCAGGTGATGCCCAGCAGGATCGCCCATTCCAGCGACAGTGTGACCGTGGCCACGGCCGTGACCACCAGCGGGATCCGCTCTTGCACGCCTTGGTGCCACAGGTGCGCGATCTCCCGGCGGTCTATCAAGCCCCAGGCCACCACCATCAGCAGGCCGGAAATCACCGCCAGTGGCAGGTACTTGGCCAAGGGCCCCACAAAGGCCAGCAGCAGCACCAGCAACAAGGCGGCCGCCACGGCAGACAAGGGGCTGCGCGCGCCTGAAGCCACATTGACGCCTGAGCGGTTGAAGGAACCGCTGGCAGGGTAGGCCGAGAAGAACGAGCCCGCCAGGTTGGCGAGGCCCTGGCCGATGAACTCCTGGTTGCCGTCCAGCGTGTCGCCGCGTGCGCGCGCCACCGAGCGCGCGATGGCCGCGGCCTCGGTCAGCGCCAGCAGGGTCATCACCAGCGTGGCCCCAAACAGCGCACGCACCGTGTCCAGCGACAGGTCAGGCCAGGACAGCGGCGGCAGTGCGCCAGGCAGTGCACTCACGGTGGCCAGCTTGGGCCAGGCGGGCCAAAGCAGGGCGGCACCCAGGCTGACCAGAGTGCCGCCCACCACGGCCACCAGCATCGCCGGGATGATGCGGTTCCACGGCCGGGCCAGCACCGCAAAGACCACCGTGCTCACCCCCGCCAGCAGCGCCATGGGCTGGGTTTGACCTGACGATCCCAGTGCCCCCATCACGTTATCCAGCACCGACTGGCCGCGTGGCAAGGCCAGCCCCAGGATGGGGCCGAGCTGGCTGTTGGCGATCAGCACCGCCGCACCTGCCGTGAAGCCCACCACCACCGAGTGCGGCACCTTCTCCACGATGGAGCCTGCGCGGGCCAGGCCCAGCAGCAGCTGCAGCGCCCCCACCAGGAAGGCCAGCGTGAGCACCAGTTCGACATAGCGTTCGCTGCCCACGGCGGCCAGCGGTGCGATAAGCGCCATGGTGGTCAGCGAGATGGCGTTGGCCGGGCCGGTGACCATGAGCCGGCTGGAGCCGAAGATCGCAGCCACGACGCAGGGCACCATGGCTGCGTAGAGCCCGTACTGGGGTGGCATTCCTGCCAGCGTGGCAAAGGCCACGCCCTGGGGCAGCACCACCACGGCGCCGGTCAGGCCGGCCAGCAGGTCGGCCCGCAGGGCGCCGGGCTGACGCCACTCGTCCTGCCAGCGCAGGATGGGAAGGCGCCAGTTCATGCGTGCATCATGCCCGTGAAGTCCGGGTGCCGGGCTGGCTGCCTCACATCCGCCCCTTCCAGGGCACCAGGCGCTTCTCCACCCAGCGCATCAGCAGGTCGAACAGGTAGGCCACCACCCCGATGACCATGATGCCCATGATCACGATGTCGGTGCGCAGGAAGTTGGACGCATTCAGCACCATCTGCCCCAGCCCCACATTGGCGGCCACCATCTCGGCGGCCACCAGCGTGGTCCAGCCGAAGCCGATGGCAATGCGCATGCCCACCAGGATCTCTGGCAGCGCCGAGGGCAGGATCACGTGGCGGATGACCTGGCCGTGGCTGGCGCCCATGGAGTACGCGGCGTTCATCTGCTCCTGCGAGGCACTCTTCATGCCCGATCGCGCGGCCAGCGCCAGCGGCGCGAAGCAGCTCAGAAAGATCAGAAGCACCTTGGGCAGCTCGTCGATGCCGAACCAGATGATGATCAGCGGCAGGTAGCTCAAGGGCGGTAGCGGGCGGTAGAACTCGATGGGCGGGTCGAAGATGCCGCGCGCCATCCGGCTCATGCCCATGGCGATGCCCACGGGCACGGCGGTCACCACGGCCAGCGCGAAGGCCGCGAACACGCGCCCCATGCTGGCCAAGAAGTGCTGCCACAGCGTCTTGTCGTTGGCAGCCCCAGTGATGTACTCCCAGAACTGCAGGGCCACCGCCTGCGGGCTGGGCAGGAACAGCGGTTTGATCCAGCCGGCGTTGGTGACCACGGCCCAAGCCACCAACAGGGTCACGATGGCCACCACGCTGATGCGCAGACTGCTGCCCTCGCCGGGCACCTTGAAGGCGCTGGTCTTGGGCGCGGCGGATGGGGTGGTTTCAGCCATGTGCGGACTCCTGCGCGGCGGCGTGGCCGGTGGTGGTGGACGCGGTGGCGAGCGCGGTGGTGGGTGAAATTGGCGGGCTGTGGCGGTGGTGGATCAGCGCCAGCACCTCCTCACGCAGAGCGATGAAGGACGGATCGCTCTTGACGCGGCGCGCGTCGCCGTGGTCCAGGAACTGGCGCGAGAAGGGGACATCCTCGAAGACGCGCGTGATGCGCCCCGGGCTCGGGCTCATGACGATCAGGCGCGTGGCCAGGAACAGCGCCTCCTCCACCGAGTGGGTGATGAAGAACACCATCTTGTGCGTGGCGGCCCAGGCGCGTAGCAAGATCTCCTGCACCTGCTCGCGCGTGAAGGCGTCGAGGGCGCCCATGGGCTCGTCCATCAACAGCACGGCCGGATCGTTGGCCAGCGCGCGCGCGATGCCCACGCGCTGCTGCATGCCACCCGACAGCTCGTACACCGCACGCTCGGCGTACTGCTCCAGCCCGACCAGGGCGAGCTTGTCGCGCCCCACTCGCTCGCGTTCGGGGCGGGCCACACCGCGCATGCGTAGGCCGAGCACCACGTTGTCCAGCACGTTGAGCCAGGGCATCAGCGCGTGCTTCTGGAACACCACGCCGCGGTCTGCGCCCGGCCCGGCCACGGGCCGGCCGTCCAGCAGGATCTCGCCCGTCGATGGCGGCAAGAAGCCGGCTAGGCAATTCAGCAGCGTGGTTTTGCCGCAGCCGGAGGCGCCAAGGGCGACCACGAAGTCCCCCTCCTGCATGGTCAGGTTGACGGCGGTCAGGGCCTGCAGCGTGCCGCCCTTGATGGCGTAGTTCACCGTCAGGTCACGGATGTCGAGGGTGGGCATGGGGGCATCGAAACCGGTTAGGAGGTGGGCAGGGCTGGAGCAAGAGCGCCGTCTCAAGACGCTTCACGGCACATTGCGGGACTGTGCCGCTGCCACCCCTTCGCTCAAAAGGGCCAGCATGCAGCGCCCGTTGGGGCCAGGGGCCGAGGACTTTCCCCTAGTTCGATCAGGGTCAGCCCCCAGGCATGCCAGGCCTGCCAGACCCACGTACGGCACCCCTCGCGCGGGCCAGCTCGTCGGCCGCCACGGACAGCGCTCTGATGCCCGGCTCGATCTGGCCTGCTGCAATGGACGACAGCCGAAGGCGGAAGTGTCGACAAGGGTAGGGTGGTGCCATGAAGAACACGTCCCCAGGTTCTATGAGCACACCGTGGCGGCGAGCCATGAGTGCCAGCTCCGACGCATCAGCCCACGGGGGAGCGGAAACCCACACCGAGGCGCCGCCCTGCGGCAGGCGGAACTGAAAGTCCGGCATGAACGCGTGCAGCGCGTGCGCCAGCACGGCCAGTCGCTCCTGCAGCGCGGTGTTCACGCGCCGCGCATGGGACTCGTGGTGCCCCAGAGAAAGAAACAGCGCATAGGCCTGCTGCAGCATGGTGCTGGGGTGGCGCACCATGGCGTGTCGCAGCAAGCGCAGCTCTGCGATCAGGGGCCGCGGCGCCACGATGTAGGCCAGGCGCAGCGCCGGCGACAGGCTCTTGGAGAGCGATCCCACATAGATGACCCGGCCCGACCGGTCCATGCTCTTGAGTGCCGGCATGGGCGAGCCCTCGAACAGGTTCTCGGCCTCGTAGTCGTCTTCGATCAGCACGAAGTCGTCGCGCTCGGCGCGCGCCAGCAGCTCGGTGCGGCGCGACAGGCTGAGCGTGACCGTGGTGGGGCTCTGGTGCGACGGCGTGACGAAGAGGTAGTCCAGCGGAGGAAGACGCTCGGGCATCACGCCCTCGTCGTCTACCGGAGCAGGTACGAACACCGGCTGCCGCAGGCTGAAGGTGTTGCGGGCGTGCGGGTGCCCGGGTTCCTCCAGGCCCACACGAGCGCCGGTGTCGAACAGCCCTTCAGCCAGCAGGTGGTAGGCGTGTTGCGCCCCCACGGTGACCAGGATTTCCTCCGGCAGGGCAAAGACGCCGCGCTTGGGCAGCAGGCGCAAGCGGATCTGCTCGATCAAGTCGGGCACGTCGTCGGTCTCGAAGTCCGGCGTCCAGTGCTGCAACTGCGCCCGCGCCAGGGTGCGCGAGCAGCATTCCCGGAAGTCTTCCGTCGGAAAGAGCTCGGGGTCGTAGTGGCCGTAAACGAAGGGATAGGGGTATTGCCGCCATTGCTCAGGCTTGGACAGCGTGGGCTGGCGCGCGAGCGAGCGCCGCGTGCGGCCGGCCCAGTCTGGTGCCTGGCCGTCCGCGGCACGGCGGGGCGCTGAGGCGGCGACGTGCTGCACGCTGGCCGGCCGAGCACCCTGGGCCACGAAGATGCCGCTGCGGGGCCGTGCCTGCAAGAAGGCCTCGTCCACCAGTTGCTCGTAGGCCGCGGTGACGGTGTTGCGGCTGATGCCCAGCAGGCGGGCCAGTTCGCGCGAGGAGGGCAGCGGGGCCCCCGCAGGCAGGCGGCCTTCCAGGATGGCCTGCACCACGGCCAGACGCAGGCGGCCCTGGAGTGGCAGGGCAGGGTGCTCCGGCAGCGCAAACAGGTGGGCCCACTGGAATTGCTGGGTGCTTCTCATCCAATTCAGTCTAGTGCAAGGGCTGCGCCGCCTGCCTCCTGGGCGGGCCTGCCCGGGCGCCACCGGGTGGTCCCCAAGTGCTGGCTTGCCCGGAAGGGTGCAACTGGCTCTTTGCCCCTGGTCACAAGCTGCCTATGCTGATCCGCATTACATGGAGTCCGTCGCATGAACCCTGTCACCGTCCACACCCTTGAAGCTTTTAGCGCCGCCTGGAACCGTCATGACATCGAAGCCTTGATGTCCTTCATGACCGACGACTGCGTCTTCGAAACCGCCGCCGGCCCGGACGCCTGTGGCACCCGCCACGTGGGGGCCGCCGCGGTGCGCAAGGCTTTCGCCATGGCTTGGGAGACCGTACCGGACGCGCAGTGGCGCAATGGCGTGCACCACGTGACCGGTGACTTTGGCGTCTCGGAGTGGACTTTCACCGGCACGGCCGCCGATGGCAGCCGCATCGAGGTCAACGGGGTGGACCTGTTCACTTTCCGTGACGGCAAGATCGCGCTGAAGAACGTGTTCCGCAAGGCCCGGCCCAATCTGCCGGCGCCGGCACGCTGATGAGCGACACCGCACTGCCGCGTGTGCCGCTGCCCGAGGGAGCGCCGCGCACCCCCGCCAGTTATGACCCCCGACACGACCCGCTGGTGGCGCCGCACCCGGGGCGGGGTCAGGCCTATGCGCCCACCTGGTGGGTGGCCAGCGCAGGTGATCCCCCGGGCGACGACGGACCGGTGCAGTGCGACATGGACGTCGATGTGGCCATCATCGGCTCTGGCGCTACAGGCATGTCCACGGCGCTGTTCCTCGCGCGCGAGCACGGCATCCGCGCCGTTGTGCTCGAGGCCAACCAGGTGGCCTGGGGCTGCTCCAGCCGCAGTGGCGGCCAGGGGCAGAACGCCAGCGGCCGCCTGAAGCGCTCGCAGTGGATCGCCCGGTGGGGGCGCGACGTGGCGCTCAAGCTCGACGCCGAGATCCGCGGCGGTTTCGAGACCTTCACCGAGCTCACGCGCGAGATCGACTGCGACGCCAAGGGCGGCGGCCATCTCTACGTGGCGCACCGCCCAAAGATGGTGCCCGTGCTGGCACGCGAGGCCGCCGTGATGCGCAAGGTGTTTGGTTACGACACGCGCATGCTCACCCCTGAGCAGTTGCGCGAAGCGCACTGCCATGACCACGAGGCTGCCGGCGCGATGCACGAGCCCCACGGCATCGGCATCCACCCCTTGAAGTTCACCTTTGGGCTGGTGCGCCACGCCCGCGCCCTGGGCGTGAAGCTGCACACCGCCAGCCCGGTGCAGGGGTGGCACACCCAGGCCGGTGTGCACCATCTGCGCACCCCAGGCGGCGTGGTGCGGGCACGGCGTGTGGCGGTGTGCACCGGCGGCTACACCGGTCAGCGCCTGACCCCGGCGCTGAAGAACCGCCTCTTGCCCATCCTGTCGAACTCCATGGTCACCCGCCCGCTCACCGAGGCGGAGGTGGCCGCGGCGGGATTCAGGTCACATGTCTTCCTGACCGACACCCGCACTCTGCGGTTCTATTACCGACTGCTCAAGAGCCCTCAGGGCCCGCGACTGCAGATCGGCAGCCGCAGCGCCGTGACGGGCGCGGACGCCACCGACCCGCGGCACCTCAAGTTGCTGACCGATGGCCTGGCGCGCAAGTTCCCGGCGCTGGCAGGTGTGCCCGTAGAGCACTCCTGGTGGGGCTGGGTGGATGTGAGCCACGACATGATGCCGCGCATCGTGCAGCCCGACCCCAACCAGACCCTCTGGTACGCGGTAGGCTACGGCGGCAATGGCGTGTCGTTCTCCACCCAGGCTGGGCGCCGACTGGCCGAGCGCGTGGCCGGCCGCGATGCGGGGCGCGAGCTGTTCGACCTGCCCATCTACCGCAACGCGCTGCCCTTCCCCAACGTCATGGGGTTGGTGGAGAGCCAGGCCTTTGCGCCGTTCCGGCGCCTGGGGCAGCGGGCGCTGTACCACTGGTACTGGTTGCGCGACGAGGTGCTCTAAAGCACCGTGCGCCTGAGCCATCGGGCGCATACCTGAAAGATGAACTGACCGCTGAAAAAGGGGCGGTCCCTCGCGGGTACCGCCCTTCGGCAGTCCGGTCTGCCGGGCTGTCAAGCTGCCCGACGGTTCGGCATCACTTCCCCATGGCTTTCTTGATGTATGCGTCGGTCACGTAGGCCTTGTAGTCGGCCTTGACCTCCTGAATGCGACCTTGCTCCTTAAGGAATGCAGCGGTCGAAGACATGGCCTTCACGGCGCCACCACCCAGCCACTTCGGGCCGGCCTGCTCTTCCATCGTGGGAAAGGTGTAGAGGCCCATCGTGGCGGGCACGTCCTTCGGGTCGGCCTTGGTCCACTTGGCCACGGCCTTGACCTGGGGCGAATCCACCGTCCACTTGGCCTTGTTCGCGCGGTAGTCGCCGTCAGCCTTGGCCAGCGCCTTCACCAGTGCGACCATGAAGCCTTCGTGCTCCGCCGCCCACTTGGCATTCACGATCAGGCCGTCAAAGGTGGGGAAGCCCTTGGCGCCAATGGTCTTGGACGAGGCTACGACCTTGCCATTGCCCTTGATCTTGGACAGCACGGGGTCCCAGATGAAGGCGGCATCAATGTCGCCGCGCTCCCAGGCGGCGGCGATCTCGGGGGGGCGCATGTTCATCACGTTCACGCCCTTGGCGTCCACTCCCTCCACCTTCATGATGGCCATGAGTTGGTAGTGGGCCGTGGACACGAAGGGGGTGGCCACCTTCTTGCCCTTGAGGTCTTTGATGCCGTTGATGCCTGAGCCGTTGCGTGCGATCAAGGCTTCAGCGTCGGCGATGTCATCAAGGATCCAGAACAACTTGACGTCCTGGCCCTGACTGGCGGCCGCCACGATAGGGCTGGAGCCCGCCTCGCCAATCTGCACGTCGCCCGAGGCCATGGCCTTGATGACGTCTCCGCCACCGCCGAACATGCGCCAGTTGATCTTGTAGCCGGTGGCCTTTTCGAGTTCACCGGACTCCATG
>CAISJH010000270.1 GCA_903885585.1 uncultured beta proteobacterium | reverse complement strand
GGCACCCGGGCGCATGAAGGCTCTGTCTACCAGTCGGCCTATCAGCGGGCGGCGCTTCGAGAGCGCATGCGTCTCGGCACGCCACCGCGAGGAGGTGGAGATCCGCCTGCCGCCCAAGGTACGCATCGAGCGCATTCCTGTGGGCGTGAACTTCACCCAAGGCCCACTGCGCTACAGCGCCACCTACAGGCGCACCGGCAACGTGGTGCAGGTCACGCGGGAGATCGTTGCCGACCGGGCCAGCTCCATCTGCACCGCCCGTGATGACGAGGACTGGGCGGCGTTGCTGCGGGTGCTGCAGAGGGATCTGCGGGGGCAAGTGTTTGTCCGGTAAGGCCGCCACTTGAGACTTGGCGGTCCCGGTTCCGCAGAGTTCTTGCCTTGGTGTTCAAACGGCAAGGTCGCAGTTCGCCGTAAACGTTTAAGCGCGCTTAGCTGACGCCGCCAACATTCCGCCACTGTCGACTTGACACTGGCTATGTATGGTGTCATAGTGACACTGTCCGAATTGCGGAGACCTCGTTTGAACATCTCAGACTACACCGACTTCAGTGGCAGCGCCACCGACCTCGCCGCCCTGGCTATCGCCTGTGGCAAGGACTTCGGGTTGCCGGTGGACCCCGACAAGACCAACGAACGCCTGGTGCGGTACTACGCCAGCGAAGGGGTCATCGACCGCCCGGACCGGGTGGGCCGTGACGCTGCCTACGGCTACCGGCACCTGCTGCAACTGCTCACCGCTCGGCGGATGCTGCAGGCCGGAACCGCGCTGTCAGTGATCGGTCCGCACAACAGCACGGCCACCACCAAGGCGCTGGAGGAGGGGTTGGCCAAGCCCCTGCCCACGGCGGCGGAGCTGCTGGTCAGCAGCTTCCTGCAAAGCAAGGTTGACGGAAGGTCCATCGCTCGAGCGGCTCCCAACGCGGCCGTGATGGCCTCCTCGACACCGTCTCGGCCCGCCAAGACCCCGCCTGCCGGCCCCTCCATCGTGGACGTATTGGACGAGGTGCGGCACATCCGGGGTGCGTGGATGGCCGAACTCTCAAAGCTCCAGAACCTGCAGCAGTCTTTAGGGCAACTGGATGACCTCGCCCAACACCTTGACGCTGGGCTGCGCCGTGCGGAAGAAGCGGCTCATGTGGCACGAGCCACCCATCAGCAACTCCGGGAAGAACTGCGCCATGAGTTGGTCAGCTTCCAAGAGCGCATGGAGCAACGGTGGGCGCACACGCTTCACGGCCTGACGTCGCAGAACGACCAGATCCTGCAGCGCCTGGACGAATTGCTGGACAAGGTGTCTGCCAGCTCTGATGACGATCAGAGCAAGCCATTCGAAGACCCCACCGGAATTTGACCAGCACCCAAGCCACCACCCCCAAGCCGCTCTCTCCGAAACAACACCACAACCGCCAAGGAGGCCAACATGGCAAAGACCATCCCCCAAACGACCACGGGAAGCCACACCCAGGGCCTGACCCTGCAGATAACCCCCCTCAAGGCCGCGCTGTGCGACGCACCCGGCCTGAAGCTCGACGTGCTGCTGCGCGTGCAAGCCCTGGGCGATACGCCCACCCAGCGTACGCCACTGTCCATCGCGCTGGTCATCGACCGCTCTGGCTCCATGGCCGACGGCAAGCTTGAGGCCGCCAAGGATTGCGCCCGTGACCTGGTCAACCGCCTGGACCTCCAGGACGAGGTCAGCGTGGTCGTGTACGACGACAAGGTGCAAGTCGCCTTGCCGCTCACTCTGGTCTCAAAGGCTCGACAGTCCATCGAGGCAGTGCTTGCCTGCATCGACTGCGGCGGCAGCACCGATCTGCACGGTGGCTGGCTCGCAGGGGCCCAGCAGCTGGCCCCACGTACGGGCCAGGGTCGCATGTGCCGTGTCATCCTGCTGTCTGACGGTCAGGCCAACCATGGCATCACCAGTGAAGACGAAATCTCCCAGCAGGTGCGCCTGCTGGCCGACTCGGGTGTGACCACCACCACCGTGGGCATCGGCTCGGGCTTCAATGAGAGCCTGATGACGGCCATGGCGGTGGCAGGCCAGGGGAACGCTCACTACGGTGACCGGGCGCAGGATCTTGCCGAGCCCTTCGACGCTGAACTTGGGCTGTTGGCCCATCTGGCTTGGCGTGATGTGAAGGTGCAGATCGGCAGCGCCACCTCGCGCTGGGAGTTGCTCAACGACTACGCGAGCACGGGCAACGGCCAATGGAGTCTGCCCTCCATCCCAGCCAACGCCGAGGCCTGGGCCTGCTTCAGCGTGCGCATGAGCAGTGCCATCTCGGCGCAGACCCGCAGTCGCCAGGGCATGGCCTTGCATGTGACTGTCACTGCCAGAGATGCCCAGGGCCAGGAACACCGCTTCACCGCCAGCCTGCCGGCCTTGCCGACGGTGGATGCGGCGGCCTGGGCGCAGATGCCGGCTGAAGAACTTGTGGCCAGGCGTCTGGTGGAACTGGAATCCGCCCGGTTGCAGCGCAATGTCCGTCAGGCTGTGCAGCGCCGGGATTGGCGCGAGGCTGAGAAGCTGCTGCGGCAGGTCAAGGCGCTTGCGGCCGAGCACCCATGGATCCAGGGCACGGTGGAGCAGTTGGAAGAGCTGCTCCGCCGGCGCGACCACGAGCGCATGGAAAAGGAACTGGCCTACGCCTCCTTCAACATGAGCCGCCGGGTCGCCGAGGTGGACGAGTTGGCCAGCTTCAGCGCGGCCTCAGAGTCCGCCAAACCGGCCTACTTGCGTCGCAAGTCGTTGCAGGGGCGGGGCAGCAGCACCTGAAGCTCGCGATGTGAACGGGGGCTAAGCGCTGAAGCTACCCCTGTCTTTTCGTCCAGTTCACGCCATGAGCTACCGGCTTCGGATGATGCTCTTCATTCCCTGACCGCCACCATAACGAGGAGACCCGCCGTGACCAGCCTACAGCCCCCCAGAAGCATCGACTCGTCACTTGCCCGCAGCATCCGCCGCGGCTACTTCCGCCGCTTGGCGCGGGAGTGGGAGGCATTCGAGCAGCGGCGTGGTCGGGCGGCCGGGCGCAACGTCAGCCTCCAGGCGTGGATGGACACCCGGAGGCAGTTTCGAGACAGGTTGGGCCTGCTGGAGAAGTTCGCCGGGCCTCTGTTACCGGCCTGCACCCTACAGATCGAGTCAGGCACCCGAGCCGCCGCCGTGGTCTGGGCCCTGAAGCCTGAGGACGTCCCCGTAGCCGTGAACGTGGAATCGCATGCCGGCATCCGTGCGCTGGTACTTCTGCAGCCTGGGCGGTTTGTCGCGTTTGAGGTGGCAGTACGTATTCGTGCACATGCGGTGGACCGCGTGGTGCAGCGTGCCAGGGTAGTGGATCTGCCAATCCGAGATGTGGACATGCAGGCTGTCAATGCAGAGTTTGCCGACCTCATGCCGCTGGCCTGTGTGGCCGCACGCATCCTGACTGAGCGGGTGAAAGAAGGCTCCGAGACCGAGGAGATGGCGGACACCGCGCGAAGCTTGAACGTGCTCTTGCCCGCCCAGCACGGAGTGTTCCTTGGCGGATGGTGTTCTGACAGCCAGCAGCTGGAGATTCGCACCTTTGTGGATCACGCCAAGCTGACCGCTTCCCAGCGGGAGGCTGTCTTTGAGATTCGACGTATCGCAGAAGAGCAGGTATGCGCCGAGGCACTGCAGGCGCTGGTGCCTGGCTGGATGGGCGCGTCTGAACACAGCGCTCTGCGCGATCAACTGTTCCAGGCATGGCAGCACTTTGGCTGGCGATTCCACGAAGACCAGCTGCACCCTGGGATGTCAGATCGGGCCTGGAGGGAACATGTTGTGCCTAGCAGGACACCAGTTCCTGCTACTGGGCAGCAAGTCGTCCACGGCCAATCGCCGGCGCTGAGCTGATCAGCGGGGGCCGCCCGATGACTGCACAGATAGGTGAGTACCTGCGCTACCAGGGCGAGGGTGTGAGCATGTGCACCGAGCCGCTGGGTGACTACTTCGCCATGGGAGGTAGGACGCCGAAATTCCAGGCCAGCTGTACCGCGCTGTGGCGTGGCTATGTGGGTGGCTGGGAGATCGTCGCCGGGCGCCTGTATCTGGTGAAGTTGACCGGTACGCTGGCGGACGGCACAGAAGCCAGCCTGGAGACGGTGTTTCCGGGCTTCCCTGAGCGGGTGTTTGCGCATTGGTACACCGGCACCCTGCGAATCCCCCGGGGCCAACGCCTGCGCTACAGGCACATGGGGTACGACAGCGTCCATGAGCGAGACGAGATGCTTGAGTTCGAGCAAGGCGTGATCCGCCGTACTTGGGTGCGGCACAACGGTGAGGCCGAGCCGGATGACACCAGGCCGCAAGGGTACGCGGCAGGGGCCAGGACCGTGTTTGCCCACCCTCGCTCGTCGGTCACGCCTTCATCGTCAGCAGGGGAGCGGAGATGAAGGACATAGACCTGGAATTTCTAGAACCTTTCTTTCAGCTTCACCCCGCTGTGTTGCTGTACCTCGCCCTCGGAGTGTTGACCTTGGCCGTGGCGGGAGGCGCTCACCTCTGGCAACACCGCCATGACCGGCGAGATCCGGAATCGCTGGCCTCGCTGATGGAGGACCTTTACCCGGAAAGAAAGAAGCTCTGGTACCGCATCCGTGCTCGGTTGCTTGCGCCCGTGCTGACGGTCATCGCCATGGTGTTGTTCTGGCCCGCGGCGTGGTGGATGAGGTGCGCTGAACTCTTGAATGAACGCCGTCTAGCTCGAGAGAGGGAAGAGGCGATCTTCAAGGTCAAGCCGCACCACTTGCTTGAGCGGATGACCACTGACGAGATCGAGGCACGGGAGATGGTGCAAGACCCGCTGAGCGCTGTTCCCCAGCTCCCGTTCGGCCACTTGAACGTGGTGTGGTCCCAGGTCAAATCAGCGATGCTGCCCGGCGATGAACTCTGGTCCTTCACGGCCACGTGGCCAGGTGAGTTCGGCATACCAGAGCTGAGAAAGGGCTACGTGCTGTGGAGGCGGGGCAAGCCGGTGGGACACGTTCTGACAATGTGCAAAGAACTGGAACTTGTTCTGCCAGAGTTGCCGCCTGCTCGTCAGGCTGATGTGCCAGGTGGGCGGCGGACCGATCTGGCCGTGGATGAGATCGAGATTCCGGCGTTCTTGCGCAAGCAAGCGGACTGAGGTCCTGATGTTGGAAAAGCGTTTCAATAACCTAAATCTTCGATATCCTGTCAATGCCTGGTACCACAAGGTTACGCTTACGTCGGGCTAATAAGATAAGGGGCTTTTACACCGACATATACCGGTCGGACAGTTATGTGCGCTCCAATGAGCAGGATCACCGGTAGGGTCGTTTCGCCTAATACTTATCAGCTATTCTAATACTCAGGTGTAGAACACATGACTGAAATCAAGATGAAGCGGGAGGAGCCTGCTTTCGTGTTCCTTGAGAAACTGATCCTCGCAGCCATCAAAGACCACATCGCAACCGAGTCCAGCTGGGAGATCACCAAGGTTCCTTTTGAGAATAGATGGGAAGTTCAACCACTAAGCGAAGAAACGCAAGAAGCGTTCGAACTTTGTACCGACGAGACCTGTGTCGAGTTTGACTTAGCACAGAGCGAAGAACCGGAGTCGCTCACCAACTGCTACGTTGACGTTCACGCACTAGGAATATTGGTCGGCTTACTTAATCAATACGGTGTCCGCCCTCAGTTCAAGATCAGCGTGTTCAATGAATTTCAAGGCGACAGTATATTTCTCACGGAAGCTCAGGAAGTCGAAAGGAATGTCAGCTTGATTCACGTCTGGATCGAGGACATAGAAATGGTAATGGGGCTTACGGATGAACTCACGTACTCAAGTTATTGGGACTTGATTCAGTAAAAGTGATTAGCGAAAGATTTTATCCTTTATTAAAACTTTTTTATACAGTTTAATACATGATATCCGGAAAGAATACCTAAATTATTCGATTTTTCCTGAGCCGACCTGACCCAAACCGCAGAAATGGACGAAGGACTGAAATGAGCAGCAAAACTATGAAAAACACATAAATACCCCAGTAATCGAGACTTATGCGTAATAATCTATCTAAACTTAATGGCAAAAGAATTCACACTTCGCGGATATGCAGCATTCGACACTCTTGGTAGCCGTTCACTATGTCGAGCAACGCCGTCGATGTAGGTGTGTTTGAGAACGATGTGATGGTCTCTGTCCAACACATAAGCATTTTGCTGAGGCAATGGTTGCTTCAACACATAGAAGCCTTGTCCGAAATTGATTGCCCCGTGAACCGTCAGGAAAAAGCGATCGTGCAGGCGTAGTGCGTTTTCTCCAGGCTTACCCTCTGTTACCAAGTGGAGCTTCAGCTCTCGATCCTTGGGCAACACATCTCTGTAGGTCTTTATCAGTAGCGACTCGATCTCCGCATCGCTCATGAACCGAGCATCTTTCTCTCGATCTCGAGATCCGCATGCACCGCGGCGTGTAATTACCTGAATCGAGTAGCACCGAGATCCTTTAGCAGAATCGAAGAGTGAGCGCAAAAGCATCTCACCCAATTCGGAAAAAAGATCGAGGTATGGGTCGATCAAGTAGGCTGCAGGAGAGTTCAGAAGAAGCGGCAAACATGCATCTGCGAACTCTGAGATGACTCCATGGAATGGCCACGATCTTTTTCGTGTCTCGCGTATCTCTTCCAGGGCATCTACCCACCCCTTGAACGGGTCAGGGTCTAAAGCATCGCCGACCACCAGCTGGTTTGCATTAGCGGGTAACGCCAGCTCAACGTTACTTCGCCATGAGCGTTCGTTTTCCCATCTCCACCCCACGGGTACTGTGCACAGCGTCGCCTCACGACGAAGCCGTTCCATCATTCCTTGCCGTTTGACCGGATCTCTAATCGATAGATCCTCAACGTGATCCCTCAACCTCAATGCCCAGTCAGCCGGGAAGCGAGGCACGTACCTACCATTGAAAGGCCCAAACTCACCTAAAAAATCGATTACGTCCCGCGATTCAATTGCGAACCGTGGATCCACTAGAACTTGGCGCAGGGGTTCATTCGTCGAACAGGTCACGATTTCGCTCCGCGAAAAAGCCGCGAGGCCAGTCTGTGTAGAAATCGCCGAGTGGGGTAACTAACTGGCGGGTTACTACGGTTCCCTCGTTCACGTGCGGATCAAAATAGTATACGGCGAGTTGATCATTCGTCAGTTTCACCTCTTCCGACAGGCACCGACCCTTTTCTACATCTCGAATTCGACGTAACAAGCGTAAGAGCAAGTGCTCGCTGTGGGTTTCTATGATGAACTGCGTGGACGAACTTTGGTTGAGTTCTTCTACAAAAACATCTGCAATCGAAGACTGAAGTGCTGGGTGCAGATGTAGTTCCGGCTGTTGGATTTTCACCAATTTTCTGCATGCAACCGCGTATAGGATTGGTAGAACAAAAGGTATTCCACTCCCCACATCTTGCAATTCTACTTTGTGACCTTCGCCATCTTGAAGGAATAGCCGTACCGCAGCTGGTTGCGCGAGAGCGTAGTAACCCCAAGGATCATCCTCATCTAGGTCGATCGGTAACATGAGAGTTGACGCGCAGAACAGCTTGTATAGTTTCTCAGTGAAAAGACTTTTCTCAAGATGGTAGTTGACTCGGTCGAGAATTTGTGCCCGAACGCGGACCAGCTCGATATCTTTTGCCGCATCCTCTGCGCCCCAAAATTCATGCCTTGCTGTTCTCAGCAGCAGTTCGGCGTGAGGGGGTCGCCTCAGAAAACGGATTGCAAAGTACGTTAAGCAGGCGCTGAGGCCGGGAGCCATCGGTAGAGCGTGGGCACGGACACGCTGAGGTTGAGAGCAACGTCACGGGCGGACATGCCGCTGGCCAGCAGCTTCTTGGCCGACTCGATCTTGCTGGGCGTCATCAGGCGCTTGCGCCCGCCGGTGCGGCCGAGCTGGCGGGCCGCGTCCAGCCCGGCGCGGGTGCGCTCGACGGTGAGCTCGCGCTCCATCTGGGCGAGGCTGGCCATGACGTGGAAGAAGAACCTGCCTGACGCGGTGGCGGTGTCGATGGCGTCGGTGAGGCTTCTGAAGTGGACGTCTCTGGCGTGCAGCTCGGTGACCAGGTCGACTAGGTGCTTGACGCTGCGCCCCAGTCGGTCGAGCTTCCAGATCACGAGCGTATCGCCACTGCGCAGGATCTCCAGGGCCTGGGCCAGCCCGGCTCTGTGGGCTCGGCTGCCGCTGAGTTTGTCGTTGTAGATCTTCGTGCAGCCCGCCTTGGCCAGGGCGTCGAGCTGCAGATCCAGGTTCTGGTCCTGTGTCGACACGCGGGCGTAGCCGATCAGCATGGCAGCTCCAGGCGTGTCATTTTCGGAACTCGTCGATCTTGAAGGAATCGATACTATAGTTTCAAGAATGGGTTTTGAGAATTGCAAGACGTTGATTCGTCGGCGAGCGCTGACGAGTTGGGCAGGCTTCTCAAAAACCAGCGTTTGCAAGAGGAGCCGCGATGCCTCGTCGTTCGATCCTGCCGGCCTCTGAACTCGACGCACTGCTGACGATCCCCGATGGCCACGATGAGCTGATCCGGCTCTACACCTTCAGCGACACCGATCTCGCACTCATCGGCCAGCGACGGGGACCAGCCAACCGGCTGGGCTTTGCTGTGCACCTTTGCTATATGCGCTTTCCCGGTGTGATGCTCGCGCCCGATACGCAGCCACCCCGTGCGCTGCTGCGGATGGTCGCCGCTCAAATCAAGGTGCACACAGATGCTTGGGATCAGTATGGCAAGCGCGCCGAGACCCGGCGCGAACACTTGCTTGAACTGCAGTCTGCGTTCGACTTCCAGCCATTTACGACCCGACACTACCGCCCGGCCGTGCATGGCCTGGGCGATCTTGCCGTACAGACCGACAAGCCCATCGTGTTGGCCAACGCCCTGGTATCCCAGCTGCGCCAACAGGCTGTGCTGTTGCCCAGTGCCAATGTCATCGAGCGCATCTGCGCCGAAGCCATCACACGGGCGAATCGGCAAATTCACGCCGCACTAACCGACTCGCTGACCCCCGAGCACCGGTCTCGCCTGGACAAGTTGCTAGCGCGCCGGGAGGGCAGTCAAATGACGACCTTGGCCTGGCTTCGCCAGTCGCCGCTCAGGCCCAATTCCCCTCAGATGCTTGAGCACATCGAGCGTTTGAAGGCCTGGCGGGCGATTGACTTGCCCGCTGGCATCGAGCGTCAGGTGCACCACAACCGTCTGCTCAAGATCGCCCGCGAGGGTGGCCAGATGACGCCGGCTGACCTGGCCAAGTTCGAACCCCAGCGCCGCTACGCCACGCTCGTTGCGCTGGCCGTCGAAGGACTGGCCACCGTCACCGACGAAATCATCGAGCTGCACGAGCGCATCATCGGTCGGCTCTTTGCC
>CAISJH010000269.1 GCA_903885585.1 uncultured beta proteobacterium | reverse complement strand
GCCAGGCCGCGCGCGTGTTCGAAGAGCGCCGCGATGGCTGGGGTCTTTTCGTAACCCGGCCGGTCGATGCAGCCCGTCACGACGAGGCGGCAGTCCGGGTCCACCGGTTGCAGCGCCAGCATGCGGCGCGTGATCTCCTTGCCCAGTGCCGGGTTGGGCACGCGCACGTCGACCTCGGCCCAGGCGTGCTCGGGCACCACGTTCTGACGCGTGCCGCCGCCCACCAGGCCGACGTTGACCGTGAGGCCGCGTTCGTAGTCGGTCATGGCCTCCATCGCTTCGATCTGGCGCGCCAGTTCCCGGATGGCGTTGCGGCCCAGGTGGTGTTCCACGCCGGCGTGTGCCGGGCGGCCCGTGACCTCCACGCGGAAGCTGCCGCATCCCTTGCGCGCCGTGACGATCTTGCCACCCGAACGCGCCGGCTCGGTGACGATGACGTAGCGCGCGCGCTGCGCCTCGCGCACGATGTGCTCGCGTGAGGTGGGGCTGCCCATCTCCTCGTCGCTCACCATCAGGTGGCGGATTGGCAGGTGCGTGGCGATACCCTCGCGCGCGATCTGCCGCAGCGCGGCCAGCGCGATATGGGTGCCGCCCTTCATGTCTTCCGCGCCGGGGCCGTACAGGCGGTCCCCCTCGATGCGCATGGGCAGCGGCCCGGTGATCGTGCCGATGGGGTGCACGGTGTCCAGGTGGCTCAGCACCAGCACGCCCGGGCCGTCCGCCGCCGCGGGCGGGCAGTGGCGTGCGTCGGTGGCCAGCAGGTGGTCGCCCATGCCGTGGCGGCCAGCGATGCGCTCCACGCGTGCGCCGAAGGCTTCGTAGTCGGCCTGCACCTGCGCGGCGTAGCGCGCCATGCCGGCGGCGTCGTCAGTGGGGCTCTCGATGGCAATCCAACGCTGGATGCCGGACAGGATTTCATCCAGATCGATGGCCATGACCATGCAGATATCCCCCAAGTACCGTTGTTGAGTGGATAATATACTATCCACACCGAACATGGAACGCACCAACTACTCAGCCTGGAACCTCTTCGCCGCATCCCGCCTTGGTCACCAGGACTGGGCCGCGGCGTGGCGCGATGCCGAGCCCAGAACCCGCTACGACGCCATCATCGTCGGCGGCGGCGGCCATGGCCTGGCCACGGCCTACTACCTGGCCAAGAACCATGGCCTCGTCAACATCGCGGTGCTGGAGGCTGGCTGGATCGGCGGTGGCAACACCGGGCGCAACACGACCATCGTCCGCTCGAACTATCTGTTTCCTGAAAGCGCCAGGCTGTACGAATTCTCGCTGCGCCTCTACGAAGGCTTGTCGAAGGAACTGAACTTCAACATCATGCTCAGCCAGCGCGGCGTGCTGACGCTGGCCCATTCGCGTCACGACCTGGATGCACAAAGTCGTTGGGCCAACGCCATGCAGTGCAATGGGATCGATGCCGAACTGCTGGATGCACGGCAGGTGCATGAACTGGAGCCCCGGCTGAACATGGGGCCTGATGCGCGCTACCCGATCCTGGGGGGTTTCATCCAGCGGCGCGGTGGATCGGCGCGGCACGACGCGGTGGCCTGGGGTTACGCACGTGCGGCGTCGGCGCGTGGAGTCGACATCGTCCAGAACTGCACCGTGACTGGGTTTTGTCGTTCAGGCCAAGGCGTGAACGGGGTCCGCGTGCGCCACCAGGGCCGCGAATTCGAGATCCACGCGGACAAGGTGGCGCTGGCCGTGGCCGGGCACTCTTCAGTGTTGGCCGCCATGGCGGGCCTGCCGTTGCCGGTGACGAGCTACGCGTTGCAGGCCATGGTCACTGAGCCCGTCAAACCTGTATTGAATACCGTGACGATGACGCCGGCGTTGGGCGGCTACTGGAGCCAGAGCGACAAGGTAGAGGTGGTGATTGGCGGGCCGCTGGATCACTTTCCGTCTTACGCCCAACGAGGCAGCTTCGACGTGATGCAGCACGTGGTGGCTGCCACCTGCGAAATGCTGCCCTCGCTGGCACGGCTGCGGCTGCTGCGTCAATGGGCTGGCATCGTCGACGTGGTGCACGACTCCAGCCCCATCATCGGAGCCACGCCGGTGCCAGGTCTGTACATCAACTGCGGCTGGGGGACGGGCGGATTCAAGGCCATCCCGGTGGGTGGCTGGACCCTGGCGCATGCGGTGGCAACAGGGCGGCCGCACGAGCTGGCCGAGCCCTTTCAGTTGGATCGCTTCTTGACCGGGCGGCTCATTGACGAGGCCGGTGCCGCCGGCATCGCGCACTGAAGGGGGCGAGCCCAGCATGATGCTACTGATATGCCCCTGGTGCGGCGAGCGGCCAGAAAACGAGTTTCACTGCGGCGGTACGACGGCGATCACCCGGCCCCCCTTGGGTTGCGACGATGACGCCTGGGGCCGCTACCTCTTCTTCCGCGAGAACCCCAAGGGAGCGCACGCCGAACGTTGGCGCCACACCTTTGGCTGCGGCCAATGGTTCAACGTTCGGCGCGACACGGTGTCTCACGTCGTCGACGCCGTGTATGGCATCGTTGACTCAGCACCGGAAGGCGAAACGCCATGAGCGGGTACCGACTCGCGGCCCCCGCTGGCCATTGGATCGACCGCGATCGACCGACGGACATCCAGTTCAACGGCCGGAAGATCCCAGCCCTGCAGGGCGACACGGTGGCGTCCGCATTGTTGGCCGCCGGCGTGACCCTGGTGGGGCGCAGCTTCAAGCTGCATCGCCCGCGCGGCATCTTCAGCTGCGGCGTGGAAGAGCCCACAGGTCTTCTGGACATCGGTACGGGCTCCGGGCGCACCCCCAACACGCGAGCCACCGAGATCGAAGCCGAACCGGGGCTGGTGGCCCAGACCGGAAACGCCTGGCCGAGCGTGGGTTTTGATCTCGCTGCGGTCAATGCCCGTCTGGCAGGACTGATGCCCGCGGGCTTCTATTACAAGACGTTCATGTGGCCGAACTGGCATTGGTTCGAGCCCCTGATCCGCGCTGCGGCCGGCCTGGGACACGCGGCGCCTGCTGATGCGGGAACGGACGCCGATCGCTACGACGAAGTGTCGCGCCAGGTGGATGTGCTGGTGGTCGGTGGTGGCGCCGCCGGCATGGCAGCCGCGCTGGCGGCCGCGGCGGCCGGGAAGGATGTGCTGCTGGTGGAGGGTTCGAAGGCTCTGGGCGGCTGGGCTCTCGGCACAACCGATGAGACCTACCGTAACGTGCAGTCGCAACGCGAGCAACTCGACAAGAGCCGCATCTCGGTGCTCACCCGCTGCACCGTTTTGGGCCTGTACGACCATCGTCTCGCAGTGGCCGTTGAGCACGTCCGCGGGGCGGTGCGCGAGAGGCTGTGGAAGATCCGCGCGCGCCGCATCATTCTGGCCACCGGCGCCTTCGAGCGCCCGATGCTGTTCCCGGACAACGACCGGCCGGGCGTCATGCTCGCCAGTGCCGTCCAGCGCTATGCCGCGCTCTACGGCGTGGCCTGCGGACGCGATGTGGTCATTGCCACGGCCTGCGACAGTGGCTATGACTCGGCGCGGGAACTCGTGGTCGCCGGCGTGAACGTGGTGGCGATCGTCGATCACCGATTGGCCTCTGGCTGCGAAGCGCCTCAAGGCGTGCCGGTGTATCGAGGCAGCGCCATCGTCGCGGTGCAGGGTCGGCGGTCGGTGGAAGGCGTGACGATTGCGTCCCACGATGGCCGCCACGTCCACACGCTTCAGGCGGACTGCGTGGGCAGTGCCGGAGGCTGGACACCCGCCGTGCACCTCTATTCCATGGCTGGAGGCCGGCTGCGTTGGCATGACGATGCGTCCATGTTCGCCCCGGCGCAGGCCATCCTGGACATCGACGTGGTCGGCGCCTGCGCGGGTGCGTTCGACTTGTCCTGCGCAGTGGCACATGCGGCCGAGGTTGGAGCACGAGGGTTCCGCGAGGCACCTGTCGGCGGCCTTGGCCAGGTACCCGCCGACTCGCGCCCCGCAGAAGCCGCACTTCGGGCGCTGCGACGCAAGCCCGGCAAAGTCTTTGTGGACCTTCAAAACGACGTCTCGGCGGACGACGTGGCCCTGGCCGCGCGCGAGAACTACCGATCGGTGGAGCACTTGAAGCGCTACACCACCATGGGCATGGCCACCGATCAAGGCAAGACCAGCAATGTCAATGCCCTGGTGCTGATGGGTGCACACACGGGCAGGGCCCCCGCAGAGGTGGGCACGACGAAGTTCCGTCCCCCTTTCAAGCCGGTGACCCTGGCGGCCTTGGCTGCTGGGCGCACGGGCGCCCGCCTGAAGCCGCTCAAGCGCATGCCGGGGCACGAGTGGCACGCGAAACACGGGGCGCTGTTTGAGGAGTTCTCTGGCTGGCGTCGCCCAGCGGCCTATGTGCGCACTGGCGAGACGCTGGAGATGGCGGCGGAGCGCGAGGCCATGCACGTCCGTACTGCGGTCGGCCTCTTTGAGGCATCACCTCTGGGCAAGATCGAGGTCTACGGGCCGGACGCAGCCGACTTTCTGGACCTGATGTACGTGGGCACGATGTCGACCCTGGCCGTCGGCAGTGCACGCTACGGACTGCTGTTGAACGAGAACGGTGTCATCGTGGACGACGGCATCGTCGCGCGACTGTCAGAAAACCACTTTTGGATCAACACCACCTCAGGCGGTGCCGACAGGATGGCCCTGGCCTTCGAAGAGTGGCTGCAGTGCGAGTACGTGCAGCACCAGGTTCTGATCAGCCCGGTCACGCCCGACTGGGGCAACGTCACCGTCAGCGGCCCCAGGGCCTGGGAACTGCTGCAGGCCGCCAGATTCGACACCTCGCTGAGTCCGGGGGCCATGAAGCATATGACCCTGCGTGAGCTGACCTGGGGTGGCGTGCGCATGAGGGTCCTGCGCGCCAGTTTCAGTGGCGAACTCGGTTACGAGATCAACCTCCCGGCTTCGTACACGCACGCGCTGCTGGAACAACTCACGGCTGCCGGCGCGTCACTGGGCGTCGCGCCCTATGGCCTGGAGGCGCTGATGATCCTGCGCATCGAGAAGGGCTTCCTGCATGTGGGTGGCGACACCGATGGCACCACCCTGCCGGACGATGTCGGCATGGACCGCAATGTGGCTGCCAAGAAGGCCCACTTCGTCGGTCGTCGGTCCTTGCTGCGCCCTGCAGCGCTGGACCCTTGCCGCATGCAGTTGGTCGGCCTCCTCCCGGTAGACCGTCGCACCCGGCTGCCGGTGGGCGCTCATGTGTGCGCACAGCGCCCGCCAGCAGTTGCAGAGGGCTACATCACCAGCAGCTGCTACAGCCCCATCCTGGGCCATCCGGTGGCGCTGGCCATGCTCAAGCGTGGCCGCCAGAGGCTGGGCGAGCACATCACGGTATGGCACATGGGCACCCGCGTGGAAGCCGAAGTTGTTGCGACGCCATTCTTCGACAAGGAAGGGAAACGGTTGCATGGTCTCTGAGCCACTTGAGTCCCTCGAGCCGTTCGACCCCGTTCGCGGCGACCTGGCCGCGATGTTGTCGGATGTCGTGCCCGGTGGCTGGGCCGCGCACGCGCTCGTGCAAGCCCGTGTCTTGTGGCCGATGCATGTGGTCAGCCTGCGCACGCTGGAGCCGCAAGCCACGCAGTGGATGGCCGCACTGCGCGCAGCGGGGATTCACGAACTTCCCAGACCGGGCTGCTTCACGGGGGGTGACCTGCGCGCGGTCTGGAGCCGCCCAACGGAATGCCTGGCCCTGACACAGGACGCCACTGCCGCTGCCGTGCTTTTGGATTTGCTACGGCCTGGCGCCACGGCGTTGGGGTGTGCCGTGGAGCGAACCTCCGGTGTAATTGCCATCGAGCTTTGTGGCCCGGGCATTGAGCGCTTGCTGGCTCGCCTTGTCGACGCAAGCGCCATTCCCATGGCCCCAGGGGAGGCGACACGGGCTCGAATGGTCGATGTCGGAGTCCACCTGTTGCGCATCGAAGACGAGCAACTGTGGCTGCTGTGTGACCGACCGCATGTTGATTACTTTGCCGCGTGGCTGCTCGACGCCAGTCAACGCATTGAAGACCGATCACAGCCGTCGAGCCAGG
>CAISJH010000268.1 GCA_903885585.1 uncultured beta proteobacterium | reverse complement strand
TGGTGCTGGTGATCCGGGACGCTGCGGGCCGCAGCCTGGAGTTGGCCTTTGGCGAAGACCTGGCCCACGGCCTGCTGAAGCTGGTGGAGAGTGCGCTGGCCACCTCGGAATGGGGCTTGGGAGGCCCAGCACCCGCTGCGGGCGGTGAACCCGCCCCTCCCGCCCGCGTTCTGAACTGAACGCGCCGCCAGGACGGGTCGCGTCCGGCTCTTAGCCCGTACCGCCCAGGTCATCAACTTGCTGTGGCGCACCCAGGGCCACCCCCGAGCGTGGTGCGCCTGATCGACTTACGCGGCTGGAGCGTTACCAGCGCTGATGCCCCAACGCTGCAGGGCTTGATCGTCGGTGACGCGGGCGTCCACCCAGCGGGCACCTTCGGGGCTGGTTTCCTTTTTCCAGAACGGGGCCTGGGTCTTGAGGTAATCCATCAGGAACTCACACCCCTGGAAGGCCTGACCGCGGTGTGCAGACGTCACCGCCACGAGGACGATCTGGTCCAGGGGCTGCAACACGCCCACACGGTGCACGACGCGTGCGCCCCGGATGTCAAACCGGGTCATGGCCTGGTCAATCATGGCCTCGATCGAGGCCTCGGTCATGCCCGGGTAGTGCTCCAACTCCAGGCTGGAGATGCCCTGCTGCGACCCTTGACGATCACGCACCGTGCCAACGAAGGTGACGACAGCCCCCACCCCCCCGTCACCAGCGCGCAACTGGCTGATTTCCTCGGCCACATCGAAGTCCTGCTCACAGATCAGCACTCGGGGCATGGCTCAGCCTCCCGTCACCGGCGGAAAGAAGGCCACTTCAGCTGCCTCGCTCAGGGCTTCATCTTCCTGGCACATGCGCTGGTTGAGGGCGCAGCGCAGCGCTCGCTCTGGGGCCAGGGCTTGTTCATGACGCTCGCTGAGGGCGACCAAATGGAGACGCAGGGCCCCCACCGTGGTGCCGTCAGGCACTTCAGCGGTCTCTTGCGGGCCCAGCGCTTCGCGCAGCGAAGCGAAATAGCGAACACGGATCTTCATAGCGCCATGATGCCGCAGACGCTCACCCCAGCAGGGCAGAAAGCGGCACGAACCGCACCATCTCGCCGCGAGCGATGGGCTGCAGCGCCGGCACGTCCACCAGCCCGTCGGCCCAAACGGTGGAGGTCAACACACCCGAGCTCTGGTTGGGGAACAGGTCCACTCCCCCTTGGTCATTCAGCCGCACCCGCAGGAATTCACGACGTCGGTCCGGGCGGGGCCAATCGAAATCAGCCCGAACCTGGTAGCCAGCGGGCGGACGCACCGGCCGGCCCTGCAGGGCACGCAGCAAGGGCGCCACGGTCAACAGATAGGTCACAAAGCTCGACACAGGGTTGCCTGGCATGCCGACAAACAGCGCCTCGCTCCCATCGGGCCGATGCACTGCGCCAAAGGCCAGTGGCTTGCCAGGCTTCATGGCCACTTGCCAGAGATCCAGGCGTCCCTCCAGCCGCATGGCTGGCTTGAGGTGATCTTCCTCACCCACCGACACACCGCCGGACGTCAGGATCAGGTCAACGCCCTCGGCCGCACTGCGCAGAGCCAGCCTGGTGGCTTCGAGCTGATCGGGCACGATACCCAGGTCTTTGACTTCGCAGCCACTGGCCTGCAGCAGGCCGGTGAGCGTGAAGCGGTTGGAGTTGTAGATGCCGCCGGGCTTGAGGGGCTGGCCGGGCATGGCGAGTTCGTCCCCGGTGGAGAACAGGGCCACAAGGGGGCGACGCAGAACATTCAGCTGCGCACGCCCCACGGAAGCGGCCAGTCCCATGGCTTGCGGGGTGAGCAAGGTGCCCGGGGTCAATACGGTGGATCCGACGGCGATGTCCTCGCCGCGGCGGCGGATCCACTGACCTGGGAGCGGCACCGCGTCCACACGCACCGAGGTCCCTTCTACCGTCGCGCACTGTTCCTGCATGACGACGGCATCGGCGCCGGGAGGGATCTGGGCACCCGTGAAGATGCGGGCAGCGCTGCCTGCAGCCAGCGGTGCTCCCACCACGCCGGCAGGGATGCGCTGCGACACGGGGAGAACCGTACCGGCCACAGGCACGTCCTGCGCTCGCATCGCGTAGCCATCCATGGAGCTGTTGTCTGCGGGTGGGACATCCAGGTTGGAGCGCACCTCCTCGGCCAGCACGCGATGCAAGGCCTGGAGCGTCGGCACCTCTTCACGCTCGGTGATCGACCTCTGCGCTGCGGCTGCCAGCAGACGATCGAGGGCCTCGTCCAGGCTCATCAGGCCGGGCTTGGCGTTGGATGTTCCAGCGGGCGCTGCGGGATCCACAGGAGTCTTGTTGTCAGGCATGACAGGAGCAGTCCGGTTCACTCATCCGAGGGTCTGGGGTCCCTGGTGGACAGATGCACGCCCAGGTGGGAGCGTCCTCACGCGGGCACGTGGTGGACGATGTAGTCCTTCACCTGCTGGGCGTTGACCGGCATCACCGTGAAGCGCTTGGGCAGCGACTCGATGTCGCGCAGTGCCGCTGGACGGTCGGGCTCGCGGCCCAGCGCTTCATGGATGGTGGCGGCAAACTTGGCCGGCAAGGCGGTCTCCATCACCAGCATGGGCACACCAGCTTGCAGGTGCTCTCGAGCCACTTTCAGACCGTCTGCGGTGTGGGTGTCGATCATGCTGCCGAAGCGCGCCCAGGTGTCGCGGATGGTGGCCAGCCGGTCAGCGTGCGTGCTGCGGCCCGACACGAAACCGTACCCTGCGATCAGCGCGCGCTCCTGGGGCGTGATCGTGAACCCGCCGTCGCGCGCCAGCGCAGGGCCGAACAGCTCCGCGGTGCGCGCACCGTCCCGGCCCAGCAGGTCGAAGACGAAGCGCTCGAAGTTGCTCGCCTTGCTGATGTCCATCGAAGGACTGGACGTCTCGAAGGTCTCGGCACTGCGGCGCACGCGGTAGGTGCCGGTGCGGAAGAACTCATCCAGCACGTCGTTCTCGTTGGTGGCCAACACCAGCCGCTCGATCGGCAGGCCCATCATGCGCGCCACGTGGCCCGCACAGATGTTGCCGAAGTTGCCTGAAGGCACGGCAAAGGAAACTCTCTGCGCGTTGTGGGCCGTGGCCTGGAAGTACCCGGCGAAGTAGTACACCACCTGGGCCAGCATGCGGGCCCAGTTGATGGAGTTGACGGTACCGATCCGGTACGCGCGCTTGAAGTCGAGATCGGCACTGACGGCCTTGACGATGTCCTGACAATCGTCGAACACGCCTTCCACGGCGATGTTGTGGATGTTGGCGTCCTGCAGGCTGAACATCTGCGCCTGCTGGAAGGGACTCATGCGCCCGTGCGGCGAGAGCATGAACACGTTCACGCCACGCTTGCCGCGCATGGCGTACTCGGCGGCGCTGCCGGTGTCGCCCGACGTGGCGCCCAGGATGTTCAAGGTCTGCCCACGCCGCGCCAGCTCGTACTCGAACAGCGCGCCCAGCAACTGCATGGCCATGTCCTTGAAGGCCAGCGTGGGGCCGTTGGACAGGGCTTCGAGCCACACGCCCGGCTCCAGCGGGCGGATAGGAACGATCTGCGGCGATCCGAAAACGGCTTCGGTGTAGGTGCTGCTCACCAAACCCTTGAGATCGGCCGCCGGAATGTCGTCGATGTACAACGACAGGATCTCGAAGGCGAGGTCCGCGTAACTCAGGGCCCGCCAGCGTTCCAGCGTCGAGGCGTCGACTTTCGGATAGGAGATCGGAAGGTACAGGCCCCCATC
>CAISJH010000267.1 GCA_903885585.1 uncultured beta proteobacterium | reverse complement strand
GCACCCTTGACAGTGATTTGATCGGCCGTCACCTGGACTTCTACGCCCTTCGGAACGGCAACCGGCATTTTTCCAACGCGGGACATCGTCGCTCTCCTATCAGGCTACGTAGCAGAGCACTTCACCGCCGACACCGGTCTGACGTGCCTTGCGGTCCGTCATCACGCCTCGGGGGGTGGTCACGATCGCCACACCCAGACCATTCATGACCTGAGGAATGGCATCACGCCCGCGATAGACACGCAGTCCGGGACGGCTGACGCGCTCGATGCGCTCGATGACCGGACGACCTGCGTAGTACTTCAACGCGATTTCCAACTGGCTCTTGCCGCCGTCGATGGACACCTTGAAGCTCTCGATGTAACCCTCGTCCTGAAGGACTTGCGCGATGGCAACCTTCAACTTGGAAGAAGGCATGCTCACGCTGGCCTTCTCGACGAGTTGCGCATTACGAATGCGCGTCAGCATGTCCGCAATGGGATCACTCATGCTCATGGGATGACTCCTGATCTGCCCTGACGCTTACCAGCTGGCCTTGACGACACCGGGGATGTCGCCCTTGAAGGCCAGTTCGCGGATCTTGCTGCGCGCAAGGCCGAACTTACGGAAAGTACCGCGCGGACGCCCAGTCAGCTCGCACCGATTGCGCAGGCGCGTCGGATTGGCATTGCGGGGCAACTTCTGCAGCTCGAGACGAGCAGCGTACCGCTCCTCATCACTCAGCTTCGCGTTGCGGGCGGTCTCTTGCAGCTGCGCGTACTTCTGGGCGAACTTCGCGACCAGCTTCTCGCGCTTCTCTTCGCGCTGCTTCAATGACATTTTGGCCATTTGTTGCTTTCCTTCCGTCCGTCAGTTCTTGAACGGGAACTTGAAGGCGGCCAACAGCGCCTTGCACTCGTCGTCCGTCTTGGCGCTGGTGGTGATGCTGATGTTCATGCCACGGATCGCGTCGATCTTGTCGTAGTCGATTTCCGGGAAGATGATCTGCTCTTTAACACCGATGTTGTAGTTGCCACGGCCGTCAAATGAACGACCGGAAATACCCCGGAAGTCACGAACCCGGGGCAGTGCAATCGTCACGAAACGGTCCAGGAACTCATACATCCGGACACCACGCAATGTGACCATGCATCCGATGGGCACACCGTCGCGGATCTTGAAGCCCGCAATAGCCTTCTTGCTCTTGGTGACCACAGGCTTCTGGCCCGAGATCTTGGTCAGGTCGCCAACGGCGTTGTCCATGACCTTCTTGTCGGACACTGCCTCGCTCACACCCATGTTCAGGGTGATCTTGGTGACGCGCGGCACTTCCATCGAGGACTTGTAGCCAAACTTGGCCACGAGACCTGGCACGACGGTGTCGCGGTAGTACGCCTGCAGGCGTGCGGTTTGCTTGTCAGCCATGTGATTGATTCCTGCTGTCAGGCCCGGCGTCAAGCCTTGATCTCGTCGCCGCTGGAGCGAAAGACACGCACCTTGGTCGCATCAGCCAACACCTTGACACCAACGCGATCAGCCTTGCCAGTGGCAGGGTTGAAGATCGCCACGTTGGACTGGTGAATGGGCATCGTCTTGTCGATGACGCCACCCGTTGTACCCTTCATGGGATTGGGCTTGACGTGCTTCTTCACCACGTTGATACCCTCAACCACCACATGGGCGTCATCTACGCGTCGGGATACCGTGCCGCGCTTTCCCTTGTCGCGCCCAGTCAGTACGATGACTTGGTCGCCTTTGCGAATCTTGTTCATGGTCGCTCCTGAATCGGAAGGCTGCCGGACGTCAAAGGACTTCGGGCGCCAGAGACACGATCTTCATGAAGCGCTCGGACCGCAGTTCGCGGGTCACCGGGCCGAAGATGCGTGTACCAATAGGCTCCAGCTTGGCGTTCAAGAGCACTGCGGCATTGCCGTCGAACTTGACGAGGGAGCCGTCCTGGCGACGCACACCCTTGGCCGTACGCACCACAACAGCGCTGTAGACCTCGCCCTTCTTGACGCGCCCACGGGGAGCAGCTTCTTTGATGCTCACCTTGATGACATCGCCAATGCCGGCGTAGCGCCGCTTGGAGCCGCCCAGCACCTTGATGCACATGACGGACTTCGCGCCCGTGTTGTCCGCGACGTCAAGCCGCGATTGCATTTGGATCATGAATCATCCCCAACTTGAACAGTCACCAGGTGAACTGTTCAGTCTTGGGCCCGTCAACAACGCAGGTCACGCGACCTGCGCCATTGGTTGGGCGGAACCCTCCGACACTTCAGGCGCTTACGTCCTGTCCTGTCAGCGGGAAAGCTGATTAGTATATGCGAGTTGCAGGCCGCGCGTCAAGTGCCCTTGCACTGACTGAGGATAGTACCAGCGTCACTCACCTCGAACTTGCCAGGCGCCTCGACGTTGAGCGCCTTCACCACACCGTCCACCACCAACATGGAATAGCGGTTGGAGCGCAAGCCCATGCCTCGTGCGGTGAGATCCAGCGTCAAGCCCGTCGCGCGTGCAAAGTCACCGCTGCCGTCGGCCATCATCCGAACCTTGCCTGCGGTCTTTTGATCCCGGCCCCAAGCGCCCATCACGAAGGCGTCGTTCACGGAAACACACCAGATTTCATCGACGCCGGCGGACTTCAACTCATCGAACTTTTCCACGTAACCCGGCACGTGCTTTGCTGAGCAGGTCGGCGTAAAAGCACCTGGCAACGCAAAGAGTGCGATGGTCTTTCCCGAAGCAGCCTTGTGAATGTCAAAGGAGTTCGGGCCCACCGAACATCCATCGCCTTCTACTTCAATGAACTCTTGAAGGTTACCCGAGGGGAGCTTGTCGCCGACCTTGATCATGGCAAATCCTTTTCGGTGTGGGCCTGCAGCTGTGCCGGCCCACCCAATCGATGCTGAACCTGGAAGTGTTTAGACGAGAGAAGCCTTCTCGACCAGACGCGTCACCGTCCACGACTTCGTCTTGGAGATGGGGCGCCCCTCGGAAATCTCGACAACGTCACCCATCTTGTACTCGCCCTTTTCATCGTGGGCGTGGTACTTGCGGGACTTGGCAACGATCTTGCCGTAGAGCTCGTGCGCGGCACGGCGCTCAACGAGCACCGTCACGGTCTTCGATCGCTTGTCACTGACCACGCGCCCGACGAGCGTGCGGGTGTTCTTTTCGGCAACCTGAGCTTCGCTCATTGGGCACCTTCTTTCTTCTTCTGCGCCAAGACGGTCCTGGCGCGAGCGATGTCGCGCCGCGTGTTGCCCAGCTGCGAGTGGTTGGTCAATTGCTGTGTCGCCTTCTGCATACGCAGACCGAAGTGAGCGCGAAGCAGATCAGAGATCTCCTTCTCCAGCTCGGCCACGCTCTTGGCTCTCAGATCAGATGCTTTCATCGTGGACTCCAATCAGGTGCCGACCTGGCGCGCCACGAAAGTGCAGCGCAGCGGCAGCTTTGCAGCAGCCAGCGTGAAGGCTTCACGCGCCAGTGTTTCGGGAACACCGTTGATCTCATAGAGCACCTTGCCCGGCTGAATCTCGGCCACGTAGTACTCTGGATTGCCCTTGCCGTTGCCCATACGAACTTCGGCAGGCTTTTGTGAAATCGGCTTGTCCGGAAAGATCCGAATGAAAATCCGACCACCCCGCTTGATGTGGCGTGAAATGGCTCGACGCGCGGCCTCGATCTGACGTGCTGTCAGGCGACCGCGTTCGGTGGCCTTCAAGCCGAATTCGCCGAAAGACACCGCGGCGCCACGTGTGGCGATGCCGGTGTTGCGGCCCTTCTGCTCCTTGCGGAACTTTCTCCGTGAGGGTTGCAGCATGCTTACTCTCCTTTGGGCTCGCCAGCGGGCGCCACTGCACGGCGTACCCGCTTGACAGCCGGTGTCTTGGGTGCGTCAGCGGAGGGCGCTGCAGCATCGGCGCGCGGCGCACGGTCCCCACCCGGACGGCCCCGTCCAGCCGGTGCGCCGGGACGAGGGCCACGACGTGCACGGCGATCGTCCTGACCTTCGTCGGCCTTCAACGCACCAGGCGCTTCGCCGCGACCCAGGTTGTCACCGCGATAGACCCAGCACTTGACACCGATCACGCCGTACGTGGTCTTGGCTTCGGAAAAACCGTAGTCAATGTCGGCCTTGAGTGTGTGCAGGGGCACACGGCCTTCGCGATACCACTCGCAACGAGCGATTTCGATACCGTTCAGGCGGCCCGAAGACATCAGCTTGATACCCTGTGCGCCCAGGCGCATCGCGTTCTGCATGGCGCGCTTCATGGCGCGGCGGAACATGATGCGCTTCTCAAGCTGCTGTGTGATCGAGTCGGCGATCAACTGCGCATCGATCTCGGGCTTACGCACCTCTTCGATGTTCACCGCGACTGGCACGCCGAGCTTCTTGGACAGCTCAGCCTTGAGGTTCTCGATGTCCTCGCCCTTCTTACCGATGACCACGCCAGGACGTGCGGAGTAAATAGTGATCCGCGCGTTCTTGGCGGGACGCTCGATGAGGATGCGCGACACCGCAGCGCTCTTGAGCTTGACCTTGAGGTACTCGCGCACATCGAGGTCTTCGGCCAGCATCTGGCTGAAGTTCTTGCTGTTGGCGAACCAGCGTGAGGCCCATGCACGCGTCACGGGCAACCGGAAGCCGGTCGGATGGATCTTCTGTCCCATGGTGTTCCTGGCCCTCAGTTGCCGACGGTCACGTAGATATGGCAGGTGCCTTTGCTGATGCGGTTTCCGCGGCCCTTTGCACGGGCCGAGAAGCGCTTCAGGGTGGTGCCCTGCTCCACGTAGATCGACTTGACCTTCAATTCATCAATGTCGGCGCCATCGTTGTGCTCTGCGTTGGCAACCGCCGACTCCAGAGCCTTCTTGACGATGCCGGCAGCCTTCTTCTGGGTGAAGTTCAGGATGTTCAGGGCCTGGTCCACCTTCTTGCCGCGGATCAGGTCCGCCACCAGCCGACCCTTGTCAGCTGACAGGCGAACGCCGCGAACGCTTGCTTTGGTTTCCACGTCCATACCCCTTACTTCTTCGCCTTCTTGTCAGCCGGGTGGCCCTTGAAGGTGCGGGTGAGCGCGAACTCGCCCAGCTTGTGGCCGACCATCTGATCGGTCACGTACACCGGTACGTGCTGTTTGCCGTTGTGCACCGCAATCGTCAGCCCGATGAAGTCAGGCAGTATGGTGCTGCGACGGGACCAGGTCTTGATGGGCTTCTTGTCCTTGATCGCTACCGCCTTCTCAACCTTGGCGATGAGATGGTAGTCAACGAAAGGGCCCTTCTTGAGAGAACGAGTCATGGCACGCTCCTCTTACTTCTTGCGACGCGAGACGATCATGGTCTGCGTACGCTTGTTGTTGCGGGTGCGATAACCCTTGGTCAGGGTGTTCCACGGGGACACCTGAGGCTGGCCCTCTCCGGTACGGCCTTCGCCGCCGCCGTGCGGGTGGTCCACGGGGTTCATCGCCACGCCACGAACCGTCGGACGAATGCCCTTCCAACGGATGGCACCGGCCTTGCCGTATTGGCGCAGGTTGTGCTCTTCGTTGGAGACCTCCCCGATGGTCGCCCGGCAGTCGATGTGGATGCGCCGCACTTCACCAGAGCGCAGTCGAATCTGCGCATACGTGCCTTCACGCGCCATCAGCGTGACAGCCGCACCAGCAGATCTGGCAATTTGCGCGCCCTTGCCGGGCAGCATCTCGACGCAGTGAATCGTCGAGCCCACCGGAATGTTGCGGATGGGCAGCGTGTTGCCTGCCTTGATAGGAGCTTCCGGTCCGCTGAACAAGGTCGCACCGGCCTCGATACCCCGGGGCGCGATGATGTAGCGACGCTCGCCATCGGCATAGCACAGCAGCGCAATGTGCGCCGTCCGATTCGGGTCGTACTCGATACGCTCAACCTTGGCGGGAATGCCGTCCTTGTTGCGACGGAAATCGACCACGCGATAGTGGTGCTTGTGACCACCACCCTTATGCCGCATGGTGATATGGCCGTTGTTGTTGCGGCCAGAGTTCTGCTTCTGCGGTTCGAGCAAAGAGGCTTCAGGGGCCCCCTTGTGCAGGTGCTTGTGCACAACCTTCACCACGGCGCGGCGGCCGGGCGAAGTTGGCTTGACTTTGATGACGGCCATTTACGCGGCCTCCCCGGAGAAGTTGAGCTCCTGACCCGGCTTCAGGGCCACAAAAGCCTTCTTGATGTGATCCCGGCGTCCGATGCTGCGCCCGAAGCGCTTGGTCTTGCCCTTCTGGTTGACCGTCGACACCGAGGCCACCTCGACCTTGAACATCAACTCCACCGCCGCCTTGATTTCCGGCTTCGTGGCGTTGCGCAAGACCTTGAAAAGGACCTGATTCTGCTTTTCACCAATGCGGGTGGCCTTTTCCGAGATGATCGGAGCGACCAACACCTGGGCCAGACGGCCCTGATCAAACTTGACAGCGGCGGTCATGCGAACATCTCCTTGAGCTGCTCGATCGCGCCCTTGGTCACCAGCACCTTCTTGTAGAAGACCAGCGACAGGGGATCGGCATACCGCGGCTCCACGACCAGCACATTGGCCAGGTTGCGCGACGCCAGGGCAAGGTTGTCATCGATCTGGTCAGCGATGACCATCACGGAGTTCAGACCCATGGCCTTGAACTTCTGCGCCAGCAGCTTGGTCTTGGGCGCATCGATCGACAGCGATTCCACCACTGCCAAGCGACCATCGCGGGCCAATTGCGACAAGATGGACGCCATGCCGGCGCGGTACATCTTCTTGTTGACCTTCTGAGAGAAATTCTCGTCAGGGCGGTTAGGGAAGATACGACCACCCCCGCGCCACAGCGGCGAGGACGTCATACCGGCGCGAGCGCGGCCGGTTCCCTTTTGGCGGAACGGCTTCTTCGTGGTGTGCTTGACCTCACCACGATCGAGCTGGGCGCGAGTTCCCTGGCGTGCGTTGGCCTGGAAGGCAACAACCACCTGGTGGACCAACGCCTCGTTGTATTCGCGGGCAAACACGGTGTCCGGCGCGTCAACGCTGGAAGTGGCCTGACCCTGCTCGTTCAGGAGCTCGAGTTGCATCACTGGCCTCCCTTCTTCGCCTTGACCTTGATCGCCGGGCGGACAACCACATGGCCGTTCTTGGATCCCGGGACAGCACCCTTGACCAAGAGCAGTTGACGGGCTTCGTCCACGCGCACGACATCCAGGTTCTGGGTCGTTACCGTCTCGTCACCCATGTGCCCGGTCATCTTCTTGCCAGGGAACACCCGACCCGGATCTTGGGCCATGGAGATCGAGCCCGGCACGTTGTGCGAACGGCTGTTGCCGTGGGACGCACGCTGCGAGCTGAAGTTGTGGCGCTTGATCGTGCCGGCGTAGCCCTTGCCGATGGAGGTGCCCTGCACATCCACCATCTGCCCGGCCGCAAACAGCGTCACGGGCACTTGCGCGCCAGGAACATACTGCCCAGCCACGTCAGCAGGTACACGGAATTCACGCAGCAGTTGACCCGCTTCGACACCAGCTTTCGCCAGGTGCCCAGCCTCGGGCTTGCTCACGCGGGAGGCCTTGCGTTGGCCATAAGCCACCTGAAGGGCCACATAACCGTCGCGATCGACGGTCTTGACCTGGGTCACGCGGTTGTTGGACACGTCCAGCACCGTCACGGGAATGGCGTCGCCATCGTCCGTGAAGATGCGCATCATGCCCACCTTGCGGCCCAGCAAACCGAGCCTGTAGCTCGCATCTGCGGTCGTCATGGTTGTTTTCTCCAGTCCACGCCGCACCCCTGTCGAGGCACTCAGCAGACCTTGTTGCAGACTCCCGACATCGATTGGCCGGGGCGGTTGATCTCCGTGACTCAGCAAGCCGAGTCCGGAAAAGCTTTCTAGTATAGCAAAACCCGTGGCGTTGTCTAACGCCACACTGGTTTATTGCAACTTGATCTCCACATCGACACCAGCCGGCAGGTCCAGCTTCATCAGCGCGTCCACGGTCTTGTCCGTCGGGTCGACGATGTCCATCAGACGCTGGTGGGTGCGGATTTCAAACTGGTCGCGGCTCGTCTTGTTGACGTGCGGCGAGCGCAGGATGTCGAAGCGCTGCATACGGGTGGGCAAAGGGACCGGGCCACGCACGATGGCGCCCGTGCGCTTTGCGGTGTCCACGATTTCCAGGGCCGATTGGTCGATCAGCTTGTAGTCAAAAGCCTTGAGGCGGATGCGGATCTTTTGCTTCTGCATGACGTTTCCTTGAGAGTGCGGTGTGCCGCGTCTGGCGGCACCGAGAGGGGAACCCCGGCCGCCGGAGCGACCGGGACGTCACACATCGATCAGGCGATGATCTTGGCCACGACGCCGGCGCCCACAGTGCGGCCGCCTTCGCGGATCGCGAACCGCAGACCCTCTTCCATGGCAATCGGCGCAATCAGCTTGACCGTGATGCTCACGTTATCGCCAGGCATCACCATCTCCTTGTCCGCCGGCAACTCCACCGCACCCGTCACGTCCGTCGTGCGGAAATAGAACTGCGGCCGGTAGTTGTTGAAGAACGGCGTGTGGCGCCCGCCCTCTTCCTTGCTCAGCACGTAGATCTCGGCCGTGAAGTGCGTATGCGGCTTGACGCTGCCCGGCTTGCACAGCACCTGACCACGCTCCACGTCCTCACGCTTGGTGCCGCGCAGCAAAATGCCCACGTTGTCACCCGCCTGGCCCTGGTCCAGCAGCTTGCGGAACATCTCCACGCCCGTGCACGTGGTCTTCTGCGTGTCACGGATACCGACGATCTCGATTTCTTCGCCGACCTTGACCACGCCGCGCTCCACGCGACCCGTCACCACCGTGCCACGACCTGAGATCGAGAACACATCTTCCACCGGCATCAAGAACGCGCCGTCAATCGCACGCTCAGGCGTGGGAATGTAGCTGTCAAGCGCATCGGCCAGCTTCAGGATCGCTTGCTCGCCCAGCGGACCCTTGTCGCCTTCCATCGCCAGCTTGGCGCTACCGTGCACGATCGGCGTGTCATCGCCCGGGAAGTCGTACTTGGAAAGCAGCTCACGCACTTCCATCTCGACGAGCTCCAGCAGCTCCGCGTCGTCCACCATGTCGCACTTGTTCAGGAACACGATGATGTAGGGCACGCCCACCTGGCGCGCCAGCAGGATGTGCTCACGCGTCTGCGGCATCGGGCCGTCAGCGGCCGAGCACACCAAAATCGCGCCGTCCATCTGCGCCGCGCCCGTGATCATGTTCTTCACATAGTCAGCGTGCCCAGGGCAGTCCACGTGCGCATAGTGACGGTTGGCCGTCTCGTACTCCACGTGCGCCGTGTTGATCGTGATGCCACGCGCCTTCTCTTCGGGCGCCGCGTCAATCTGGTCATAGGCCTTCGCCTCACCACCAAACTTGCTCGACAGCACCGTCGTGATCGCCGCCGTCAGCGTCGTCTTGCCATGGTCCACGTGCCCAATCGTCCCCACGTTCACGTGCGGCTTGGTACGCTCAAACTTGCCTTTTGCCATTTCATTTCTCCAGAGAAAAGAGCTCTTCCGGTGATCGGTTTAAGGTCTCCAGCACTGCGTTCATTCGTCCACCACCGGCAGGGGACGTCGCGGCACTGAAGACCGGCTCGGAGGGTTTGGCCCTAGAGGCCCACCCAGATAAACAACTTACTTGGCGCGCGCCGTGACGATGGCGTCAGCCACGTTCTTCGGGGCTTCGGAGTAGTGCTTGAACTCCATCGTGTAGGTGGCCCGACCTTGCGACATCGAACGCAGCGTTGTCGAGTAGCCAAACATCTCGGACAACGGCACTTCGGCTTTGATCACCTTGCCGCCGCCAGGCATGTCGTCCATGCCCTGCACCATGCCGCGGCGGGACGACAAGTCACCCATGACCGATCCGGCGTAGTCCTCGGGCGTCTCCACTTCAACCGCCATCATGGGCTCCAGGATCACGGGCGTGGCCTTGCGGCACCCGTCCTTGAATCCGATCGAGGCCGCCATCTTGAAGGCGTTCTCGTTGGAGTCCACCTCGTGATAGGAACCGAAGGTCAAAGTGACTTTGACATCGACCACGGGGTAGCCCGCCAGCACGCCGTTCGGCAATGTGTCTTCGACACCCTTCTTGACGGCAGGAATAAACTCCCGGGGCACCACGCCCCCCTTGATCGCGTCGACGAATTCAAAGCCCTTGCCGGGCTCCTGCGGCTCGATCGACAGCACGACGTGGCCGTACTGGCCCTTGCCGCCGGACTGACGCACGAACTTGCCTTCCACATCGGACACCGCCTTGCGGATGGTCTCGCGGTAGGCCACCTGGGGCTTGCCCACGTTGGCTTCCACGCCGAACTCGCGCTTCATCCGGTCGACGATGATTTCCAGGTGCAACTCGCCCATGCCGGAGATGATGGTCTGGCCCGACTCTTCGTCCGTGCGCAGACGGAACGAGGGATCTTCTGCGGCCAAGCGGCCCAGGGCAATGCCCATCCTCTCCTGGTCGGCCTTGGTCTTGGGCTCCACGGCCTGGCTGATCACGGGCTCGGGGAAGATCATCTTCTCGAGTGTGATGATGCTGTCCGGGTCACACAGCGTCTCGCCCGTGGTGACGTCCTTCAGACCCACGCAGGCCGCGATGTCCCCTGCCAGGATTTCCTTGATTTCTTCCCGCTGGTTGGCGTGCATCTGCAGGATACGGCCGATGCGCTCCTTCTTGCCGCGGATCGGGTTGTAGACCGAGTCACCCGACTTGAGCACGCCCGAGTACACGCGCACGAATGTCAGCTGGCCAACATAGGGGTCGGTCATCAGCTTGAAGGCGAGCGCCGAAAACTTCTCTTCGTCGGTCCG
>CAISJH010000266.1 GCA_903885585.1 uncultured beta proteobacterium | reverse complement strand
CTTGGGGTCGAAGAATTCAAGGTGGTGGACCTCCCCATGGTGACGTACTGCCGACCCGCCCCGATTCTGGGCAGACGTCGGTGAGGTGAGCACGTTAAAGATCGGCACCTTCGGCGCCATGAGTTTCTGCGTGATCGGCGCCCGGCCCTCGACATGGCGTGTCGCGATGGCTTCCAACGGCCGCTTTTCGCCCATCAACATGGCCACCACCCGCGCGCCTTTGAGCACGCTGCCCGCGCCGATGGCGATCAGCCCGTCCGCTTCGAGTTCCAGGGCCAGACGCGCTGCTTCTTCGATGCACTGGCTCGGCGCCCCTTCGGAGATACCCGGGTAGATGCCCACCAAGCGGCCGCCAAGCAAGGTCGAAAGCCGTTGCGTCAGGGCAGAACGCTCATGAACGCTGCGCCCGCACACGATCAACGCACGCCCCACCCCGTTTCGCTGCAACTCCTCAGGCAGGGCAGCCAGTGCGTTATCGCCTGCGTAGGACTTCAAGGCATAAGTGCGCGAGAGGAAGTTGTGCGCAGCGGAGCGCGAAGCGTCAAGAGACATGGACGGGATCCGTGGGGTTCGAAGCCCGCCAATTTAGGGCGTACACCGTGCTGCCGACAATGCACGAGTGCTGCGTTTTATATTTAGCTAATCTAAAAATAAATTGAGTCACTCCCAGCGCTGTGCAAGAGCGCCGCGAGAGGCTGCCATGTGTGCATCGCAGCCAGCGCCGTTTCACTGTCGCAGGCTGCGCAGGAAAGCGGTACCGACACCAGTCGGATGGTCGCCCCCGGTCATGCCAATGGAACCCCTTCGCTCGGTCACTCGGTTACTCGGTATAGGTGCCTGTGACTCATCGGCCTCACACGAACGCAACGTACTTACGTAGCGGCAGTTCACGAATGCGCTGACCGGTGACGTTGAAGATTGCATTGGCCAGTGCCGGTGCCGCTGGTGGCGTACCTGGCTCGCCGATGCCTCGGATGGGTCCACCGGTCTGCAGCACCCTGACCTCGATGCGCGGAGCCTGGTGCATGCGCACCGACTCGAACTCGTGAAAGTTCTTCTGCTCGACCGCGCCGTTGGCGAAGGTGATCTCGCCGAACATCGCAGCGCTCAGGCCGAAGATGACCGCACCTTGTAATTGGGCCTCGATGTTCTGCGGATCCAGCGCGGTGCCGACGTCAGCGGCCACGCACACCCGGTCGATACGGATCCCGTTTGGCGTTTGCGTCACCTCCACCACCTCAGCCACTGGCACACCGAAAGAAAAGTGGAAAGCCACACCGCGCCCTCTGCCCTTTTCCAGCGGTTTGTGCCAGTCAGACAGCTCGGCCACAGCCGCCAGCACCTGGCGCGAGGGCTCATGGTTGATGAGCGATAGGCGCATCTGCATCGGGTCGGAGCCTGCCTGTGCTGCCAGTTCGTCAATGAAGCTCTCCATGAAGAAGCCGTTGTACGAGTTACCGACCGAGCGCCAGCTGCTCACTGGAAGCAGGGCCGGCGTGCGGTAGCCGGTGGCCCGGTAATGGGTGATTCCGTACGGCTGGTCGTAAGTGCCCTCAGCAATCAGCTTGTCCGGGCCGGGCATGGCGATACCAAGCCGACCACCCTGAGATTCCAGCACCGAGGGACTGGCCACGCGAACGTCCAGGGCCTGTACGGTGCCCGCACCGGTACTGCCGCGCAGTCGCGCCACGGCGGCCGGCCGGTATTGATCCTGCGTCATGTCCTCTTCGCGATCCCAGGTCAGCTTGACCGGCTTGCCCTTCATGGCCATGGCCAGTCGCACGGCCTGCAGTACGTAGTCGGACTCGGCACGGCGACCGAAGCCGCCACCCATCAGCTGCGTGTGCACATGGACCTGAGCCGGATCCAGCCCCGCCAACGCGGCGGCCTGGTCGCGCGCCACGGTGGGAGCTTGGGTGCCGGTCCAGACATCGAGCCGCCCATCACGCAGCCATGCAACCGCGTTCATCGGCTCCATCGTGGCATGGGCGAGGAAGGGAACGCGGTACTCTGCCTCCAGCATCTTTCCGGTAGCCAGCCCCTGCGTGACGTTGCCATCATTACGAATGCGACTGTCCTGGTGCTGGTCGTCGAACGAG
>CAISJH010000265.1 GCA_903885585.1 uncultured beta proteobacterium | reverse complement strand
GCCGAACCACGGTGGGCAGATCGTGGGCTCCATCGCGATCGACGGCGAGGATCTCGGTGCCGGTCAGGCCCACCTGCGCTGGTTCATCCTGGATGACGGCTGCCGCGGACAGGGGGTGGGCAGCGCTCTGCTGCGCAGGGCTATCGAGTTCGTGGATCAGGAGCGGTTCACCCGCACGGTCTTGTGGACCTTCAAGGGCTTGGATGCCGCCCGACATCTCTACGAGCGATGCGGTTTTCGGTTGGCGGAGGAGTACGCCGGGGAGCAGTGGGGCGTGAACTTGATGGAGCAGCGTTTTGTGCGCGAGGGCGGTACGGCGAGATCCGCTGGGTGACCCTCGGTGAGTAGGGCACAGGGGACTGTGGTCTGCATGGGGCGGGATTGCAGCGTGAGCGGTTGCCCACGCTAGCCAGCCAGATGCCGGCTGTCGACCAGAATGCGAAGGTCACATTGGGCAGGTTTCGGTCTGTCTGGCGGGCTTCTGTCGCCCTGACGGCAGGGTCCATCAGAGCCGCGTCGAAGCGCTCTGGAGGGTGCCCTACCGACATTGCTTGCGTAGCACGTTTGCTATACAGTCAGCTCGTGCGCTCAGCCACCTTTCCGCCCATTCGTGTCGAGCCCAAGGTCCGTGCCGAAGTCGAGGCCGTCTTGCACGAAGGCGAGACGCTGACCCAGTTCATCGAGGAGGCCGTCGTCGCGGCCGCGGCTTGGCGACGGGTGCAGTCAGAGTTCGTCACCCGTGGCGAGGCAGCAATTGAACGCTGGAAGCAAGAAGGCGGGGGTTACCGGGTTGATGAGGTCATGGCCGACCTGCAGGCGCGCCTCGATGACGCGAAGCGTCGAGCTGCTCAGCGCACTGGCCGGTGACGTTCGAGTACACGGTCACGCTGCTGCAAGAAGCGGTGGAGGACCTCAGGCGCCTTGAGGACTTCGCCATTGAGCGCGAACTCTCCAGCGGGACACCGGACTGGACCAGTCCTCAGAGAGCACTCGATGCTATTCGCAAGGGCATGCAGTTGCTTTCATGGTCGCCCTATACGTGCCGTCGGGCCGAGCTTGGTAATGGCCGCTCCCGGGAACTGATCGTCCCATTCGGAGGGACGGGCTACGTCGTTCTCTTCGAGGTTGTCGGCGACAACGTCATCGTGGGCGCGGTTCGGCACCAGCGGGAAGAGGACTACCGGCACTGAAGCGGGCAGCCTCGATCACATGCAGGAATGTATCGGGTATCGATCAGGCTGTCATACCGTTGGGCGACCAAGGCTGTTGAAGAGGGACCCAAGGGGTGGAGAAACAGAACAAATCGCCCGCCGCGATCTCAGCTGAAACGATGGGCGAGATCATTCAGATGGCGCTGAGCGACCATGTGAGCTTTGAGCAGATTCGGGCCTTGCATGGCCTGGGTCCCAACGTAGTCCAGGCGCTGATGAAGCGAGAACTCAAGCGGGGCAGCTACGTTGCCTGGCGCAAACGCGTGCGCGCGTTCACACAGCGTCGTGCGTCCTACAAATGACTGCCGACCCTCATCCCTGGGCCAAGGAACTCAGCACGCTCTGCGACCATGCATGGCATCGCCTGATTCGCGGTGTGCACGATCGCCACGCGCCGGCACGCCACCCCACGCTGGTCACGGTCTCACTGGAAGGATTGCCGCAGGCGCGCACTGTCGTGCTGCGACAGGCCGATCGAGCGAGCGGCCGGCTGGAGATTCACACCAACCTGTTTTCACCCAAGGTGGCTGAGCTCAGGGCCACGCCCGTCGCGGCCCTTCATGTGTGGGACAGTGGTTCACGATTGCAAATCCGGGTGCAGGCTGATGCCGTCATTGCCCATGGTGATGACGTAGCCGAAACCTGG
>CAISJH010000264.1 GCA_903885585.1 uncultured beta proteobacterium | reverse complement strand
GTAGACCAGGTCCACATGCTCCAGGCCAAACCGCTTGAGCGAGCCGTCGATGGCCTGCATCAGGTACTTGCGGTTGAGGGTGTCGCGGCGGTTGACGGCTTCGCCCGTGCGGTCAAGCCCCCAGAAGAACTTGGTGGAGACCACATAGTTCAAACGCGGCCACCCCAGGCGCTTGAGCGCCTGGCCCATGATCTCCTCGCTGCGCCCACCGGCGTAGCCCTCGGCGTTGTCGAAGAAGTTGATGCCGCCATCAAACGCGGCCGCCATCATCTCCACTGCCGAGTCGGCCCCCACCTGGTTGTGGTACGTGACCCAGGAGCCCAGGGACAAGGCGCTGACGCGAAGGCCGGCGCGGCCGAGACGGCGGTATTGCATGTTCGGTGGTTGCAGAAGTTGATCAACCAGCCCAGCGTAGCGCATCACCGACCGCGTTGCGCAGCCTCGGTTATCGTCCGGCCTGCATGAATTCGACGCCTGAACTGCGCATCGCCGTCATCGGCGCTGGCCCCGTGGGGCTGGCGCTGGGCCTGCACGCCGCGCGCACCCTGCCGCGGGCGCGCATTGCGCTGTTCGACGCCCGGCCTTTGGACCGTGATGTCTCGGCCGACCCGCGCACCCTGGCCTTGGCGCTGGGCAGCGTGCAGTTGCTGCAGCGCCTGCAGGCCTGGCCGGCGGCCCAGGCCACACCCATAGCGACGGTGCATGTGTCGCAGGCGCCGCCTTCTGTGGACGGCGGCGAGGTCTGGCTGCGCGCCTGCGATGTGAAGGTGCCCATGCTGGGCGCCGTCATCGCCTACGGGCCACTGGTCAGCGCCCTGCAGGCCACTTGGTGCGCCGAGCAGGCCGCCTCCGGCGGACGCCTGCAGTCGCGCTTCGGCACGGCGGTCAGCGGCCTCAAGTCCTGGGGCCCGCAGGGCTCGCCGGGCCAAGGGGTGGAGGTGGATGCCGGCATCGCCGAGACTTTCGACCTGGCGGTGGTGGCCGAGGGTGGCGTCTTCGCCGACCAGTCTCGCAAGGCCCTGTCACATGACTACCGCCAGACGGCCTGGGTGGGCACCGCCACACTGGAAGGCGGCCAGGCAGGCACCGCCTTCGAGCGCTTCACGCGCCAGGGGCCGGTGGCCTTGCTGCCGCTCGGCCATGACGGCGACGGTCGTCTGCGCGCCGCCTTGGTGTGGTGCGCCAGTGCGTCAGACGACCCGGTAGAGCCACTGGACGAGGCGCAGCGCATCGCCGTGCTCAACACCCTCCTGCCCGCCCGCGCCGGCCGGGTGGTGGCGCTGGGCCCGCTCAAGCGCTTCGCCCTCGGGCTGAATGCGGAGCGCAGCCTGGTGTCGGGCCGGCAAGTGCGCATCGGCAATGCCGCGCAGACGCTGCACCCCGTGGCCGGGCAGGGCCTGAACCTGGGGCTGCGCGATGCCTTCTCCCTGGTGCAGGCGCTGCGCTTCGAGCCCGACGTGGACCGCGCGCTGCGGCAAGTGGAATGGCAACGCGCGCCTGACCGCTGGAGCACCATCGCCACCACCGACTTCCTGGCCCGCAGCTTCACCTGGCGCTGGCCGGGCGTGGCGGCGGCACGCGGCCTGGCCTTGAGCGTGCTGCAAGCGCTGCCGCCGCTGCAGCGCGTGCTGGCGCGGCAGATGATGTTCGGGCGGCGCTGAGCGTTTGTGAAGCAGGCTCTGAGGCCCAAATGCGCCAAAGGCCCGGGTCAGCGCTCCCGGCGGTGCCTTCGCGGCAACTTCAGAACGTCAGAAAGGCGCTGACCAGCGGGCTGACAGCAGGCCGCTGCGGCCCGGCGCGGGTTCGAAGAAGCGTGCATTGCCTTCGTTGACGATGACGCTGCCGGCCACGCGCCGGTCGGCCAGGTTGTCCACGCGGGCCAGCAGGTCCAGTCGCCCCGCGCCCAGGTTCAGGCGCCACTGTGCCCGCAGAGCAAGCAGGCCGAAACCACCGGCAAAGTCACTGTTCACATCGTTGACAGGCAAGCGGCCCTGACCCTTGACCTCAAGCCCGAACTCAAGGGGTTGGAGCGGCTGCCACACCAGCTCTGCAAAGCCGGAACGTGCCAGCGTGCCCGCGATGCGGTTGCCCGCCGCCACGGGCAAGTCAGGGCTGAGGCAAGGCACGCTGCGGCAAACGAAGAAGCCGTCCACATAGGTGGCCTCCAAGGCCGTAAGGGCGACCTGGGCGCGCCATTGCGGCGTGATGCGCCAGCGCACATCGACCTCGCCGCCCTGACGCTGCGTGCGTCCCACGTTGCGGAACGTCGAGCGCCCGCCCCGGTTGGTGGCGATGCCAATCTCGTCATCGGTACGCGCCTCGAACAGCGCGGCGTCGAGCGCCACCGCGCCCCCTGCCGGCCGCCACTTCACCCCAGCCTCCACCTGCCGGCTGGTTTGCGCCTTCAGCGCCGTGTTGAAGCCCGGCAGGCCGTCCGGCCGGTACGCCAGTTCACCCAAGGTGGGCGACTCGAAGCCACGGCCGGCACTCAGGTACAGATGCAGGGCGGGGGCGACGCGCCACTGCAGCGCGGCCACCGGGTTGGTGTAACCGTAGCTCAGGGCACCGGAGTCGTCTGCGTTCACGCCCACGACATAGCGGTCTTCCGAGCGGAACCGCACCCGGCCGTCGCGCAGGCCCAGCACCGCCGTCCAGGCGGCCGCCAGGTCGATTTCGCCCTGGGCGTACACATCACGCGTGGAAGCGCGGTTGCGTTCGTCGCGGCGCAGTTTGCCGGTCACCCCCAGCTGCTGCGTGGCACCCGTGCCAATGAAGTTCTCATACCCCCGGCGGTCCTCGTCGCTGTCATCCATGGAGGCGCCCGCAGTCAGGCGGACCTCGCGCTCGTCGGGCATGGCCCAGCGCCAGTTCATGCGGGCGTCGGCCCCCGAATATCTGCGGTCGAAGTCGATCACACCCCCCGGCTGGCGCTCGGTGAGTGCGGGGTTGGCGGCATTGAACTGCGTGCTCACCGGGATGGCCTGCCACTGGGTGACAGAGCGGCGCCCCTGGTAGAGGCTGAAGTGGCCTTCACTTAGCGCGCCCAGGCCGTCGAAGCGGTGACGCCAGTTCAGGCCGGCCTGGTCCTGGCGCGTGAGCTTGCGGGTGTTGAATCGATCGGCCTGGCCAGGGGCCGTCTGCGGCAGGGCCTGCGGGGTGGTCTGGTCCGGGTCCTGCTGGAACTGCGCCCGGGTCAGGCCCAGCGGGTCCAGGGCGGGCTGGTCCAGCGCGTTGACCACCACCACCACACGGTCGCGCGCGCCCTCCCAACCCAGACGCAGGTTGCCCAGGCTGCGCGTGGCGGAAGACTGAGGCCGAAAACCGTCGGCCTCGAAACGGCTGACCTGGGCCCGCACGCTGAAGCCCCCTTCGAGCGGCGCCTCCACGCCCAGCCTCAGCTGCTGCAGGCCGTCAGTGCCCATGTCGCCATCGACCGACCAGCGCCGCTCCTTGGGCGTGGCGCTCACCAGCGAGATCACGCCGCCCGAGCTGCTGCCGTACAGCGCTGTGAAGGGCCCGCGCAGCACCTCGATGCGCTGCGCGCCGGCCAGGTCAAAGTGCGACACCTGCCCCTGCCCGTCCGGGCCGCTGGCCGGGATGCCGTCGGCATACAGCCGCATGCCGCGCACGCCAAAGCCGGCCCGTGCGCCAAAGCCGCGGGAGTTGATCTGCAGGTCTTGTGCGTAGTTGCTGCGGTTGGACACCACCAGACCGGGCACGCGCGCCAGCGCCTCGGACAGGTTGACCATCGGGCCGGCCGCGCGAAGGGCCTGTGCATCGACCACACCCACGGCGTACGGCGTGTCGAACAAGCGCCGCTCCACGCCGCTGGCCGTGATGACCACCTGCTCGGGCTCGGCTTGCGTGGGCTGCGCCTCTGCCCACGGACTGAAGGTGGCGGCCGCCACAGCGACGGCCACGGCGGTGAGGGGCCGCTCAAGGCGGTGATTGGACTTCGATTCGCAGGGAGGCATACCAGGCGGCCAGATGTGAGATGTCGTCATCGCTGAGCATACGGGCGATCACAGCCATCACCTCATGCTTGCGCACCCCGCTGCGGTAGGCCTGCAGTTGGGCCGTGAGGTAGAGGGCGGGCTGCCCTGCGAGATGCGGTGCATCGGGCGCGGTGGACAGGCCCAGGGGCCCATGGCACACAGCGCACATCTGCGACTTGGCGCGTCCGGCCACCGGGTCACCGGCCTGCGCGGGCCCGCCAGAGAACGCCATCAGCAGGGCAACGGTCAGGCCCAGCAAAGGTCGAAGCATCGTCGAAAACTCCGCCGAAAAGAAGACATCAAAGGCGGGCCAGGTCGGCTGACCGGGCCCGCCAGCGAGTCCGTTGAGGCCCTCAAGGCGCGCTGTAGGTCACGCGGTAGATGGCACCCGCGAAGTCGTCGCTGATCAGCATCGAGCCATCCTTCATCATCACCACGTCCACCGGACGGCCGCGGTACAGGCCGTTGGCGTCCAGCCAGCCTTCGGCAAAGACCTCGTTCTTGTCGGCAGTGCCATCGGCCTTGAGCGACACGAAGTTGATCAGGGCGCCGGAGGGCTTGGTACGGTTCCAGGAGCCGTGGGATGCCACGAAGATGCCGTTGCGGTACTTCTCCGGGAACATGTTGCCGCCCGAGAAGGTCATGCCCAACTGCGCCTGGTGGGCCGCGAACTCGATCTGCGGCTTGGTCCACTGGGCCGGCGGGGCCATGCCCTTGAGATCCGGCGCCGCGTCAGTGCCGGCGATCTGCACGTTGTTGCCGTGGATGAACGGATAGCCGAAATGTTCTCCACTGGCCTTGGTGATGCGGTTGAGCTCACCCGGGGGCGTCTCGTCACCCATGCCATCGGTCTGGTTGTCGGTGAACCACACCGTCTTGTCCTTGGGGTTGATGTCCATGCCCACCGAGTTGCGCACGCCCACGGCCACCACCTCGCGCTTGGAGCCATCAAAGGCGTTCATGCGGACCATGCCCCCGATGCCCAGTTTCTCGTACAGCGCCACCTTGTCCTTGGGCTGCACGTTGAAAGGCTGACCCAGCGTGATGTGCAACTGGCCTTTGTCGTCCACGCGGCAGGTGCGCGCCCCGTGGTTGTAGCTCTCCTCCTCCAAGGGGATCAGCTTGCCTTGGGGCACGACCTCGATGACCGCGACATCCGGGCCTTCGTAGAAAAACTCTGCTGCCGGGAAGTTCAGAACCCGGTTGTGCTCGGCCACGATCAGAAAGCCGTCACGGGTCCAGCACACGCCGTTGGGGTTGGTGAACTTCAGCGAGGGCGCGAAGGACTTCACCTCGTCGGCCACGCCGTCGCTGTTGCGGTCGGTCACGGCCCAGACCGTGGTCTTGCGGGTGCCCACAAACAGCATGTTGGTGCTGGGCGCCACGGCCATGTGGCGGGCATCGGGCACGACTGCGTACAGATCGATCTTGAAGCCCGCAGGCATCTTGATGTTCTTCAGGTTGGCGCGGATCGCGTCAGCGTTGCGGCCGGTCTGGGGGATCGTCGGGATGTTCAGGTCGGTGGTGGCGACCTTCATCTGCTTGAGCTTCTCAAGGTTCTGCTGTGCGACCGCCGGCAGTGCCATCGCGCAGGCCAGCGCTACGGCCGCCGCCAATTGACGGGGACGAAGATTCAGTGACATCGGTGAACTCCTCAGTAAGACGTTTTCCGGGTTGACAGGACGCCGCAAGATGCACTGCGTTTGCGATCTGCAAGCAGACTCAGCGCAAGGCATGTGCCAATTTGGGAAATCCTGGGTACGTGTCCATGAAGCCACCCGCAGGCATTGACCCCTCGCACCAAGGGCTTGTGCTCATTCAGGACGAACGACAGTTGTATGTTGTCCAGAGGCTGGTCAAGCTCTGGTCAGGACTGTCTGGAACTGTTCAAGGGGGCTTGAGGAAATGCTTACCCTTGCTCCATCCGCAGAGGGTGTTGCATAGAAAACGATCGGGCCGCCAGCGTCATCCTGGACTGCCGGGCACCCTGTCAGCAGGGTTGCTGGCCTTTGATGGCGAAGGCTGCCTGCACTCGCTCAACGCCCGAGCACGTCAACTGCCGCCGGCTCTGGCGGTAGCCCACGGAGCCGCCTTCGAGCGGGTGCCGTCTGCGCGCGTGGGCTGAAGCCACAACACATCGTTATTGCCAGCGGCCGGGCGAGGCAGCGCCGCCTCCATGGCAGCCTTACAGGCGACGATGCGCCAGCGCCGGCAACTGCTGGCGCACCTCGGCCAGGCGCGACGCGTCCAGATCGGCGATCGCCACGCCTTCGCCGTCCTCGCGGCAGGCCAGCACTTCGCCCCAGGGACCGACGATCATGCTGTGGCCCCAGGTCCGACGGCCGTTCTCGTGCAAGCCGCCCTGGGCGGGCGCAAGGATGTAGCACTGGTTCTCCACGGCGCGGGCCCGCAGCAGCAGCTCCCAATGGGCCTGCCCGGTGGTGTGGGTGAAAGCCGAGGGCACGCACATCAGGTCACACGCAGGCTGGCCGGGCGCGAAGGCCAGGGCGCGATACAGCTCCGGAAAGCGCAGGTCGTAGCACACGCTCAGGCCCACACGGTGACCCGCGGCGGTGAAGGCCACGGGTTCGTCGCCACGCTCCAGCACCCGGGCCTCGTCATAGCGCTCCCGGCCGTTGTCGAAGGCAAAGAGGTGGATCTTGTCGTAGCGCGCCAAGGCCTCGCCGTCTGGACCGTAGACCAGACAGGTGTTGCGCACACGCTCGGTGCTGCCAGGCACCGCCATGGGCATCGTGCCGCCCACGATCCACACGCCGTGGCGCTTGGCGGCCGCCGACAGAAAGGATTGGATGGGCCCTTGACCTGGGCTCTCGGCCACCGAGAGCTTGTCCGTGTCACGCTGGCCCAGCAGACAAAAGTACTCGGGCAGAGCCACCAGCTGGGCGCCCAGCGCCGCGGCGGCATCCACCAGCCGGCCGGCGGCTTGCAGGTTGCGAGCCAGCTCGGGCGTGGACACCATCTGGACAGCGGCGATCTTCATGCGGGACTTTCAGGGCGCTCTCGTCGCCGGATGTCGGCGACGGATTCGAGGAGGGCAGATTGTGAACGCCGCCCACACGCCATGCTGTGGGTCAGCGCATCTGGCCAAGGGCTCCCGTTCGCAGCACGCGGCTGGAGGCATGGAGCGCCCCAAAACCCCTCGGCTTGCTCAACCACATGAAGCCGCTACTCTGCTCTCAGAGTCAGGAGCCAGCACCAGCGCCTTGAAAATGCATCACAGCATCCCCACCGCCACGGCGTGGGCCTGTGGAGCCGCCGGACTTCCGATCCAACAGAAGCCGGTGCTACAGCGGAACGACGATTCCGACGCGCGCCAGGCTGGGAGAGAGGAACGATGAACATCACTTCACCGCTGTCTGCCGGCGTGCAAGCCCCATGACGGACAGCGTCATGCTTGAACAGGCTGGCAGCACCCCCCAGGAGGCGCGCATGGCGCAGGCCTCGCACAGTCGCTTCGTGCAACGCATTCGGCGGCGCTATGCAGCCGACTTGGGTCGGCTGCCCGCCGGTGTGCCCGATCGGCAGACGATGCAGCAGTCCATCGAGCGCCTGAGGGCTGACGGCCGCGACCTGGCCAGCGCCATGCGCATCACCCGCCAGCTCGTGCTGGAACGGCTGGCGGTGCTGGACATCGAGCAGGCGGCCTCGCTCGACGATGTCACTCACACCATGACCATCCTGGCCGAGGTGACGCTGGAAGCGGCCCTGGCCCAGGCCCGCCTGGACTGCGACGCGCGCTTCGGCCCCCCGCGCGATGCCACCGGGCAGGACATCGAGTTCTGGATCGTGGGCATGGGCAAGCTCGGAGCGCGCGAGCTGAACGTATCCTCCGACATCGACCTCATCTACGTGTACGAGGACGACGGGGAAACGCTTGGGGTGGCCCCCGGCGGGGCCATCGAAGGCAGCCCACGCACCGGCGTGGTCTCGGCCCACGAGTACTTCTCCCAGGTGGCCAAGCGGCTGTACACGCTGATCGGCGACACCACGGACGACGGCTTTGTCTTCAGGGTCGATCTGGCGCTGCGCCCCAACGGCAACTCCGGCCCCGCAGTGGTCAGCCTGGGCATGCTGGAGGAGTACTTCCAGGTCCAGGGGCGGGAGTGGGAGCGCTTCGCCTGGCTGAAGAGCCGCATCGTGGCACCGCAAGCCGCTGTGGAAAGCGGCCGTGGCCGGGCATTGCGGTCTCTGGTGACGCCGTTCGTCTACCGCAAGTACCTCGACTACGGGGTCTTCGAAGGCCTGCGCCAGCTGCACCGCAAGATCCGCGATGAAGCCCAGCGCCGGGCCGCGGGCCGGCCCGAGCGCGCCAACGATGTCAAGCTCTCGCGCGGCGGCATCCGGGAGATCGAGTTCATTGTCCAACTCATGCTGGTGGCCCGCGGCGGCCACTTCCCGGAGATCCGCACGCGCTCCACGCTGCGCGGGCTGCAGCGGCTGGTCGTACGGGGCCTCATGAAGCCCGGCACCGCCGACCGGCTGGCCCAGGGCTACGTGCTGCTGCGCCAGATCGAGCACCGCATCCAGTACCTCGACGACCAGCAGACCCACCTGCTGCCCACCGACGACATCGACCTGACCTGGATTGCCCGGTCCCTGGGCATGAACGGCGGCGGTGCCTGCGAGCTGCTGGACCAGCTGTGCGAAGTCCGCGAGTTCGTCGCCAACGAGTTCGACGCGCTGCTGCACGACGGTCAGGCCTCGACCACAGTGCGCGGCGTGTGCCGCACCTGCGGACAAGGCCCCTTGCCCATCGACAGCGAAGACCTGCTGGAGCGCCTGCCCGACGGGCTTTCCGAACGGGTGCGACAGTGGAGCCGCCGACCTCGGGTGGCAGGCCTGCGCGACGAAAGCAAGGTGCGCCTGGGCCGCCTGGTGCAACGCACCGAGGCCTGCATCGCCGAAGGCGTGTGCAGCCTGGAGGC
>CAISJH010000263.1 GCA_903885585.1 uncultured beta proteobacterium | reverse complement strand
GTAAATCCGGCGGTTGTGCAGTGAAGGAGTGCGTTCTTACCCGGGGAGACCTCGCCTTGTGGGTGAAAGCCCGACGGCTGACACCGGAGCGAGGAGTCAGCAAAGGCCGTAGTAGCTTGAGCCCGAGGCCCGAATGGGAGAAGAGGCTTGGGCGAAGGGCCGAACGAGAGTGAGTGACCGAGGACACGTGTGATGTCGAAGGCCATGCGTCAGATGCCGGGGCGACCCGGGCGGGTGGGCGTAGCGCGCGGTGAAACTGCGCGTGATCTCATCGGCGACGAAGCCGACGGCCCGCTGCGTGAACACCCGGACACAGGGTTGGCAAGGCTGATGGCAGGGGCGAGCCCCTTGCTGGAGGCGGCGCTGACGAGACAGAACCTGCAGTTGGCGTGGAGGCGGGTCAAGGCCAACAAGGGCGCGGCCGGGGTGGATGAGCTCGACATCGAGCAGACTGCTGCGGTGCTGCGAACGACGTGGCCCGAGATCCGACAGGCGCTGCTGCGGGGGCACTACCGGCCCAGTCCGGTACGCAAGGTGATGATCCCGAAACCTGATGGGAGCCAGCGCGAGCTGGGCATCCCGACGGTTGTGGACCGGCTGATCCAGCAGGCACTGCTGCAGGTGCTGCAACCGCTGATCGACCCCACCTTCAGCGACCACAGCTACGGGTTCCGGCCTGGGCGGCGCGCGCACGATGCGGTCAAGGCCGCGCGGGCGTACGTGCAGTCGGGCAAGCCCGTGGTGGTGGACGTGGACCTGGCGAAGTTCTTCGACCGGGTCAACCACGACATCCTGATCGACAGGCTCAGAAGGCGTATCGACGATGCCGGAGTGATCCGACTGATCCGGGCGTACCTGAACGCTGGGATCATGGATGGCGGGGTGGTGGTGGCGCGACACCTGGGCACGCCGCAGGGCGGGCCGCTGAGCCCGTTGCTGGCCAACGTGCTGCTTGACGAGGTGGACCGGGCGTTGGAGGCGCGCGGGCACAGCTTCGCGCGCTACGCTGACGACTGCAATGTCTACGTGGGCAGCATCAAGGCCGGACAGCGTGTGATGGCCTTGCTCAGGAAGCTGTACGGTGACTTGAGGCTTCAGATCAATGAAGCCAAGAGCGCGGTGGCCCGTGCCTTCGGGCGCAAGTTCCTGGGCTATGAGCTGTGGGTGGCCCCGGGCCGGGAGGTGAAGTGTGCGGTGGCCCAGAAGGCGCTGGACAACTTCAAGGCCCGGATCCGGCAGCTCACGCGGCGCTCGGGAGGGCGAAGCGTGGAGCAGGTGGTGGAGAAACTGCGGCCCTATTTGCGGGGTTGGAAGGCGTACTTCGGGTTGGCGCAAACGCCCCGAGTCTGGCGAGAGCTGGACGAGTGGCTGCGCCACCGCCTGCGGGCCATCCAGCTCAAGCAGTGGAGGCGGCCGGGAACGATCTACCGGGAGCTCAAGGCGCTGGGCGCCACGGACTCTGCGGCCAAGCAAGTGGCGGGAAACTCCCGCTGCTGGTGGCGCAATAGCCGTGGCGCTATCAACAGCGTGCTGACCCTTGCTTACTTCGACCGGCTGGGCGTGCCGCGTCTGTCATGACCTCAAACTCTCGAACCGCCCGGTGCGGACCCGCATGCCGGGTGGTGTGGCAGGGGTGCCTCCGATAACGGGGGCCCCCTATGCCGATGCCTGATGATCTTTCGGAGAGCCCGCTGCATGCTCTGGGGATAAGTCACTCGGGCTTGGACTTAGGCATGATTCGTCCATGAACTTTGACATGGATGCTGCCGTCGTGGCACCGTTTCGCATGCAGCCTGGGCTGCGGCGACTGGCACCCGGGGCCGTCCACCTCACGCCCCTGCGCCCTGGCAGCCGCCACCAACGCGAGAAGCTGGCGGTACTCAGCGCCTTTGCGTCCCAGGCGATGGTGTGTGCACCAGGGTTTGATGCACGGCCTGGCCTGCACAGGGTGTGCGAGCAGGCCGCCCAGGAGCACCCGACAGCCTTTGCCTGGGATGGCCAGTGCGCCCGCTCTGTCACGCTGGGGGTCGCGGTGGAAGGGCATCGGATCCACGAGACGGGTGCCGGTGCCTTCGGCCTGGGCGACGAAATCAGCCGTTGCCTGCGTGGCTTGGCGCCCGAGTGGCGACTGGCAGGCCTGCTGGCACTGGCCTTCTCGCAGGACCTGGCGGTGGTGGAGGCCGACACCGGCAGCGTGCCGTGGATGGCCGTGGCCCTGCCATCCCACTGGGACCCGGCCCAGAAGGTGGGCCGGCACTTCAACGAGATTCACGCACCGGTGGCCGAGCCACAGCTGCTGCTGGCCGCTGGCGAGCGGCTGATGAAACTGGTGTGTGGAGCCGAGTCCTACGAGCGTTTCGTCTGGAACGTGACCGGCCACCCACGTCTGCACGCCCACCCGGACCGGGTAGACCCCTTGCGCTGGCCGCAGGTGGAACGCACGCCCTTTGCAACGCAAGCCTGGTGGCGTACCGAGCGCCAGACCTTCCTGCCTCTGCCCGAGCGGGGGCAAGCGGTCTTCACCATCGAGGTGGACGTTCAGCCGCTCGGCACGGCCATCAGCACGCCGTCCCATGCCCGGGCGCTTCAAGAGGCGGTCAGCACCATGAGCCCGGCGGTGCGGGAGTACCGTGGACTGACCCCCATCCGGGACGCGCTGCTGCACTGGCTGGACCAGAGACAAGAGGCGAACACTGGCTGCTGCAACCTGGGCCCAGGCTCAGGCGCCGAGCCGCGCGCTGAACAGAGCCTTGCGGGATGAACGGCCCGAGCCTGAGGCCAGCCCGCATCGACTTCTCGGGCGTGGTGCCCCGATCACTGGACTGCGGTGACGACTACCACTCGGCGGCTGGCGCGGGGGAGCGGGCTCGTCACGTCTTCCTGGCAGGCAATCAACTGCCCCAGCGCTGGCGCGGCCGGCGCCACTTCGCGATTCTGGAGACCGGCTTCGGCCTGGGCCACAACTTCCTGGCCACTTGGGCGGCCTGGCGGGCAGATCCAGACCGTTGCGAGCAGCTTCACTTCGTGTCCCTGGAGCTGCATCCGCCCAGCCGCGAGGATCTCGCCAAGGTCCACCAAGCCGCGCAGGATCAAGCACTGTCAGACGCGCTCGTTGACGCCTGGCCCCCGCCGCTTCAAGGCCTGCATGTGCTGCGGTTTGAAGAAGACACGATGCAAGGTGCACAGGACATCGAGTTCTCCGAAGCGCCGGGGACGCCAGGCACGGCGGGCGCAACCTCCCTCGCGGCTGTGCACCTGACGCTGGCCTGGGGTGACGCGCGACATCTCCTTCCAAGTCTGGTGGGGCCTTTCGATGCCTTCTTTCTGAATGGCTTCCCACCCTCGGTGAACCCGGATTTCTGGGACTCCAGACTGCTGCGCGCACTCGGACGCATGGCCGCACCCGAGGCCACGGCGGCCACTTGGAGCAAAGCGCAGGTTGTGCGCGAAGGACTGCAGAGCGCCGGGTTCGTGGTGGGCCGAGCACCGGGCTGGGGCGACGAGCGCGCGATGACCGTGGCGCGCTTTGCGCCCAGGGTGCCGCAACGCAAACCCGCGGGGCGACCACAGGCGCCATGGACGGGAGAGCGCCGTGCGGTGGTGATTGGCGCGGGCCTGGCGGGGGCCACCGCGGCACAGGCCTTGGCCCGCCAAGGCTGGGGGTGCACCGTGCTGGACGGCGCGCCCACACCCGCCAGCGGTGCCTCGGGCAACCCGGCAGGTTTGTTCCACGGCGTGGTCCACCGCGACGATGGCGTGCACGCCCGCCTGCACCGCCACGCAGCCCTGGGCGCTGCACGGCACTATGGCGATCTCATCCGCCAAGGCGTGGTGGCGGGCTCGGTGGAGGGTCTGCTGGCTGTGCGCGATGCGGACGCCCAAGCGGCCGATGCCTTCCAGCCGCCGATGCCAAGTCTCACAGACTACATGCAGGGGCTGTCACAACAGGAGGCCAGCGCAGTCGCCGGTGTGCCGTTGACCGGCCCGGCACTGCACTTTCTGCAAGGCGGATGGGTAGACCCCAGCGGTGTGGTGAGGCACGCGCTCGCCTCCAGGGGGGTGCAGTTCCAGGGCGGCGCGCAAGTGGGCGCGCTGCGGCCGCCCACCGACGGCGCCCCCTGCTGGAGCGTGCTGGACATGGCGGGAGCGGAGCTGGCGCGCGCCCCTGTGGTGGTGCTGGCTGCGGGGACAGGCCTGCCCCCGCTGGCGCACCCCGGAGCCGCCTGCATGCCGTCGCTCGGGCCGCTCGAAGTCACTCGAGGGCAGATCAACTGGTTCCACGCCCAGGCTCCGCTGACGAGGCCGATCACGGGTCATGGCTACGCGGTGCGCCTGCCTGATGGGCGACTGCTGTTCGGAGCGAGCTTGCGCCCCGATGACCCGCAGACACAACTCATGGAACAGGACCAGCGCTGGAATCTGGAGCGGCTGCGCCAGCTCACCGGCCTGGAGCCGACAGCAGATGCACCGCTGGGAGGCCGGGTGTCTTGGCGCTTGCAGACGCCGGACCGCTTGCCTTTGATCGGTCCG
>CAISJH010000262.1 GCA_903885585.1 uncultured beta proteobacterium | reverse complement strand
GAGAAGTCTGATTTCGAGTAGTCCCAGGTGTGCCTGAAGACCGACAGGTCCACCAGCGACAGCACGGCCACCACGATGGTGGCCGCCAGCGTGGCCTGCGGCACGAAGTACAGGGCCGGTGTGAGCAGCAGCGCCGCGGCCAGGATGCCGACGGCCGTGAAGACCCCGGCCGCGGGCGTCTGCGCCCCGGCGTCGAAGTTCACCACCGAGCGCGCAAAGCCGCCCGTGACGGGAAAGCCGCCCGTGAAGGCGGCGCCCAGGTTGCCGGCGCCCAGGGCCACGAGCTCGCGGTCGGGCTCGATGCGTTGGCGCCGGCGCGCGGCCAGGGTCTGGCCCACCGACACCGATTCGACGAAGCCCACCACGCTGATCAGCAGCGCAGGCAGGGCGAGCTCCTTCCACAGCGCCAGATCCCACAGCGGCAGGGTCAGCGGCGGCAGGCCCTGCGGCACGGTGCCCACGATCTTGACCCCCTGCTGCGCCCACTGCAGTTGCCAAGTCAGCACGGCCGACAGCGCAATGCCTACCACCGGTGCCGCCTTGGCGGCCAGGTCTGCCCCCCGGGCCGGCAAGCCCAGGCGCACCAGCAGCGGCTTGAGCCCCCGGCGTGCCCAGAACAGAAAGGCGACCATCGTCGCGCCCAGTGCCGCGGTGAGCACGTGCACTTCACTGGCGTGGCGCACCAGCCCGCCCACCAGCTCAAAGAAGTGCGCGCCCTCCACCTTCACCCCCAGCAGCACCTTCAGCTGCCCGGCGGCGATCAGCAAGGCCGAGGCCGTGATGAAGCCCGAGATCACCGGGTGGCTGAGAAAGTGGGCCAGAAAGCCCCAGCGCAGCAGCCCCATCACCAGCAGCATGGCCCCTGAGAGGAAGGCCAGCGTCAAGGCGATGGCAGCGTAGGGCGCCGTGCCTTGGGCAGCAAAGCCGCCCACGGTGGAGGCCGTCATCAGCGACACCACCGCCACCGGGCCCACGGCCAGCACCCGGCTGGTGCCGAACACGGCGTAGAGCACCAGCGGCGCGATGCTGGCGTACAGCCCCGCTTGCGCTGGCAGGCCGGCCAGCTGCGCGTAGGCCAGGCTCTGCGGGATCAGCATCAGCGTGACGATCACCGCCGCCACCAGGTCACTGACCAGGGTGCTGCGGTCGTAGCGGCGGCCCCAATCCAGGATGGGCAGGTAGGCGGCGGCGCCGGAGGGAGCGGTCATGGAAGTCTGCGGTCGGTGTTTCGGGCCAGGGCTGTCTCAGGCCGCCTTGGGCTGCGGCGGCGCAGCACGCCGGTCGGTGAACTCGAACACCGCCATGCCGGCCACCATCGCGGCCACGAACACCAGGCCCTTGAACTCGCCAGCGGCCATGGAGACGATGCCCGGCCCCGGGCAGAAGCCCGCCAAACCCCAGCCGGCGCCAAACAGCAGCGAGCCGATCACCAGGCGCTTGTCGATGTCTTTGGAAGTGGGCAGGTTCAGGGCGCCGCCGAAGAAGTTGGTGGTGCGCTTCTTGGCCATGCCGAAGGCGAAGAAGCCCACCGCGATGGCCCCGCCCATGACGAAGGCGAGCGACGGGTCCCAGGCGCCGGCCAGGTCCAGGAAGCCGATGACCTTGCCGGGGTCGGTCATGCCGGCAATCATCAGGCCCCAGCCGAAGAGGAGGCCGACGGCGAACTCGGTCGCACGTTGGAGGTTGGAGTTTTTCATGGAGATTCCTTCAGAGGTTGCTTGCACGGCACTCACAGCAAGTGCTTGATCACGAAGACGATGGCAAAGCCCGCGGCCATGAAGGTGCCGGTGGCCACCAGCGAGCGCGGTGACAGACGCGATAGCCCGCACACCCCGTGGCCGCTGGTGCAGCCCGATCCCAGCCGCGTGCCGTAGCCCACCAGCAGCCCGGCCACCACCACGGCGGCCACGCTGGCGTCGATGCGCGGTGCGCTCAGAAAGCCCGCTGGTGCGAGCCACTTCAAGGTGACCGGGGCGGCCAGCATGCCCAGCAGGAAGGCGATGCGCCAGCCGGCGTCACCGCTCTTGGGGCGCAGCAGCCCACCCACGATGCCGCTGATGCCCAGGATGCGGCCGTTGGCCAGGATGAACAGCGCCGAGGCGATGCCCAGCAGCACGCCGCCTGCCAGCGACGCCCAGGGCGTGAAGTGGGTCCAGTCGATCGTCATGGTGAGGTCCTTGGGTTTGAGTTGGTGGGAAGGGGTGGGTGAGAGAAGTGAAGCGTGAGAAGGGAAGCGGCGGCCTGCGGGCCCTCACTCCACAGCGCTGGTGGCCTTGTGGCCCGCGGGCGCGCAGTGGGGCTGGCAGAACTCTTGGTACAGCGTCTGGATGACCGCCAGCGCCTGCGGGCTGCTGAGCGTGTAGAAGATGTGCTTGCCTTCGCGCCGGGTGCTCACCAGTTGCTGTTCGCGCAGCACGGTCAGCTGTTGCGACAAAGTGGGCTGCACGATGCCCAGGCGCTCCTCCAACTCGCCCACGCGCAATTCGCCCTGGGAGAGTTGGCACAGGATCATCAGCCGGTCGGGGTTGGCCAGTACCTTCATCAGGTTGCAGGCTTGGGCTGCGGCCTCGCGCATCTGGCTCAGCCCCAGGCTGGGGTCCGCGCTCATTTCAAGTTCGGCGGTGGTCATGGAAGGGGCGTCCTTTCAGCGCGGGGTGGGCGCTTCAACAGTTCGATGGTTAACAGTCTATTGACAAACAATCTATCTGTCAATAGACTATTGGAAACGAAATCGAAGGAGCTGCTATGAACACCTTGTCCCCCACCCCGTCGTCCGTTTCTTCTGCCGTGCACCCCACCGCAACCCGCAAGCCCCAGGTGCACGGCCTGTTCGACAAGGCCACCTGGACGGTGACCTACGTGGTGCACGACGGCCCGGGCACGGCCTGCGCCATCATTGATTCGGTGCTGGACTACGACCCCAAGTCCGGCCGCACCCGCACCACCTCGGCCGACCAGGTGATCGCCTACGTGAAGGCCCACAACCTTCACGTGCAGTGGATCCTGGAGACGCATGCCCATGCCGACCACCTGAGTGCCGCGCCTTACCTCCAGCAGCACCTGGGCGGCCAGATCGCCATCGGCGCGCGCATCACGGGCGTGCAGAAGGTGTTCAAGGGCATCTTCAACCTGGAGCCCGAGTTCGCGGTGGACGGCTCGCAGTTCGACGTGCTGCTGGCGGACGACCAGGCCATCGAGTTTGGTGCGCTGTCGGCCCGCGTACTGTCCGTGCCCGGCCACACCCCGGCCTGCGTGGCCTACCAGGTGGGCGACGCCGTGTTCGTGGGCGACACCTTGTTCATGCCGGATGTGGGCACCGCACGCTGCGACTTCCCCGGCGGCGACGCACGTACGCTGTACGCCTCGGCGCGCCGCATCCTGAGCCTGCCCGAGGACACGCGGCTGTTCATGTGCCACGACTATCCGCCGGGCGGCCGGCCCATCGACTTTGAGACCACGGTGGCGGCGCAGCGCCAGGCCAACATCCATGTGCACGATGGCATCACCGAAGAACAGTTCGTGCAGATGCGCACCCAGCGTGACGCCACGCTGGAGATGCCCGTGCTCATCCTGCCCGCCGTGCAGATCAACATCCGCGCCGGCCACCTGCCGCCCAAAGAAACCAACGGCACGGCCTACGTGAAGATCCCGCTGAACGCACTTTGAGCTCTCAAGGCCTGGGCGTTGCCTGGCGCTCTCTTTTAACCTGCTGAAGCAAGACCCCCATGAGTTCCTTCGACCATCCCAGCCTCATCCAGCAGATCGGCCAGCAGATGACCAGCCTGCGCAAGGCGCAGCCTGAGGCGATGCAGGGCTTTGGCCAGCTGGCCAAGGCCGCCATGGCGCCCGGTGTGCTCGGCGAAAAGCAAAAAGAGCTGATTGCCCTGGCCATCGGCATCACGCAGCACTGCTCGGGCTGCATCGGCTTTCATGTCAAGGCGCTGCGCCGCCTGGGCTGCACCCGCGCAGAGCTGGAGGAGATGCTGGCGGTGTGCGTCTACATGGGCGGCGGCCCGGCGCTGATGTACGCCAGTGAGACGCTGGCAGCCTGGGATGCGTTTGAGCCGGTAACGGCCTGATCTGGGCAGGCATGCGCGAGCGCATGTGAGTCGTGGGCGGCGCCGGCGTGTTGGTCACGGCGTCCCGAAGCGCAGTGTCTGGGAAGCAGTCCTGGTGCCGCAGCTCGGCCGTGCTGATGGTGGCCCGCACAGACTCGAGGCTGGATACTGCCGCCCATGACGGCCGTGCTGTGCCTGCTCAACCCTCACGCCCAGGGCGGCCGCTTGCGCCGCCTTGCGTCCGCCTTGGCCCAGGCGGTGGCCCAGCGTGCCCCCGCCGCCCGCTGGGCCGTACCGGAGACGCTGCCGCAGGCGCTGGATCTCCTGCATGCCCTGCCCCGCGGCAGCCGCGTGGTGGCCCTGGGTGGCGACGGCACGGTCAACCGCTGGCTGCCGGCCCTGTTGGAGCGTGGCCACATGCTGGGCCTGGTGCCGATGGGCAGCGGCAACGACTTGGCCAGGGCGCTGGGCGTGTTCGGCCTGCCCTGGACCGAAGCCTTGGAGTGCGCACTGACTTCTGCTGCAGTGCCTATGGACGTGGGCGTGGTGGAGGTGCCAGCCGGTGAGGGCCCAGCCGGGGTTGAAGATCCCGGTACCGCTCACCACCCCCGCGCCGAGCCCTTGCGCGCGCCCTTCCTGTCGAGCCTGGCCGTGGGTTTTGACGCCTCGGTAGGCCTGCGGGCCCTGTGCGGCCCGCGCTGGCTGCGCGGCCAGCCCCGCTACCTCTGGGCCACGCTGCAGGAGCTGGTGCACCTGCGCAGCTGGGGCCTGCGCATCGAGTGTGACGGTGGTGCCCCTGACGGCGAAGGCGAGCGTCTCGGCAGCGGCAGCCCTGGCCAAGGCGACGCTGCAAGCACCTGGCAAGGACGCGTGCTGCTGGCTTCCACCCTCAATACGCGCAGCTACGGCAGTGGCATGCCCGCCGCCCCGCATGCTTGCATCGACGACGGCCGGCTCGAACTGCTGCGCGCCCAGGCCATGGGCCGTGCGGGTGTGCTGACCCTGTTGCCCCGCTTGCTGCGCGGCACCCACCTCGCCGACCGCCGCGTGAGCCTGCAGACTTTCCAAACCTTGCAGGTGCAGGCAGAGGATCCCGTGCCCCTGGCCGTGGACGGCGAATTCCTGGGCGAGTTCAGCCGCTTTGCGGTGCGGGTGCTGCCCGGCGGCTTGCAGGTGGTCAGAGCGACCCAGACACCAGACTCTGGGAAGTGGCTGCGATAGGGGTGTGGGCTCTCACCCCGCCGTCACAAACCGCGCCAGCAGGGCGGCATGGCGCTGCGGCCAAGTGCGCAGGGCTTGCTCCTCACCCAACAGCACCTGGCGCATGAAGGCCGTGGCGAGTTCCTTGGTGGCGGCCTTGACTTGGCCGTTGAGCAGCACGCCGCCCGTCCCGGCGCGGTCGGTGAACATGCTGTGCGAACCGCCGCTGAACAGCGCCAAGGTCTTGCGCGGGCTGCCGATGGCATCGAACACCGCGACGCGGTCTTCCGGGCCGCTGTAGTAGCCCGGGATGCGGATGACGTCTTCGGTGGCCGAGACATGAAGGCTCGGCAGGCGCACCGGCCCAAGAATGGGCTCCAAGGCCGACTCGCCATAGAAGGGCGGCGCGGAGATCACGATGGCCGCGCGCAGGCGGGGCTCGCGCAGGTCCAGCGGGCGGCCTCCGCGCACCACCCGCGCCCCACTGGCCAGCAGCGTGGTGTTGGCGCCGTAGGAGTGGCCCGCGGCGACGACGCGTTGCCCGTCCAGCAACGCGCCGAATTCGCCATCCAGCGCCTGGGTGAGGGCAAAGCGCAAGTCGTGCACCCGGGCGATGGCCTCCGCCTCCTGCGCGGCGTCCTGCAACCGGCCCACGAGCGCCAGCGGGTTGCCTGCGCCCCACAGGCTGCGGTCACTGCCCACATGCTGCAGATGCAGGCTGGCAAAGCCTTCCGCCGCGAAGTGGCTGCCCAGGTAGCTGTAGCCCCGGCGCGAGCCGCCAATGCCGTGCGAGAACACCACCAGCGGCGCCGGCCGTGCTGCCGATGCCGTGGCCGGCAGGTACAGGCGCACCGGCACCGGGCGCTGGCGTGCGGCATCGGACCAGTCGAGGTCCAGCGTGCGCACCGGCCCCTCCACCCCTGCCAGAGCACCCTGGCTCGGGCTGCCACTTTGGGCCTGTGCGTGGCGCAGGGCCGTGCCCACGCCCACAGCGGCGATGGCCGGCACGGCACAGCAGGCAGCCAGAAAGGAGCGACGGCGCAGGGTCATGTGCGGTGGTGATGAATGGCAGGCTGGGGAGGCAACGCACGTGGGTACCGCAGGATACTCTCGGCACAGCTGATGCACATGATGACGCTCAGACGCCTTTTCAAGGCCTCGGCCCATGTTGGGAGACCCGTTTGATGAGCACTTACCAATGGACCCCCGTGATCGCCGCCCATGCCGCCATGGCGGGTGCCGCACTGTTGGTGGGCGCAGCGGTGCTGGCGCGGCCCAAGGGTACCGCGTCGCACCGCGCGCTCGGCTGGACCTGGGTGGTGCTGATGGCCTCCGTGGCGAGCATCTCGTTTGCCATTCGCTACAACGGCTTTTCCTGGATCCACGGCCTGTCGGTCTACACGCTGTTCGCGCTGGCCTTCGGCGTGATGCACGCCCGGCGGCGCAACATCAAGGCGCACCGCATCACCATGATCTCCATCTTCGTCGGCGCCCTGTTGATCACAGGCCTGTTCACCCTGCTGCCGCAGCGTTTGATCGGCCAGGCGGTGTGGGGCGCGTTGGGCTGAAGCACGCGCGTCTGCTGGTCAGGCTTCAGCTACCCTGCGTACGCATACACAAAGTACAGGTGCAGCAGCGAGAAGCCGCTGGCGACGGCACCCAGCGCAATGTGGGCAGCCATCAACCAGCGCCTGCCGGTCGCACGCCCGGTCAGCTGCAGCCAACCGAGTACCGTGCCCAGCCCGCTCCCGGCCAGAAGTACCAAGCTCAGGACCGCGAGATAGCCTGATCGGGCCAGGTTGGCATGGAGCAAGAACACCAGCAGCACCAGCACACCCATCCACTGGTGCACCAGCTTCAGGATCTCGAGATGGTGAGCTTGCTGGAGGTGCTTGCGCACCCAGACCGGCGCCCACATCAACGCCATGGTGGCCAGAAGCACATAGCCGGTGATGGTCTTGAAACTGCCATCCAGCTGCCAGCGCAGAACCGCGTCCCATCGTGGTTGAACGAAGAACAGCAACGCCTCCAGCGCCAGCAACACGCCAGCGATCTTGAGGCTGCTGGAGTTCACAGCCGTCAGCCGCTTCACTTCCGGGCTGCCTCAGCGGTGTTCAGCAGGCCCGCCAGGGTGCCCGCCGAATTCCGCGCTGCAATGGCCTTGCCGAACGTCTCGATGTCTGGCAAGTAATGACCTTCCTTGGGCCATTGCTTGCCGATCATGGGCTGTACCTGGTCGGGTAGCTTCGTCACCTTGTCGAGGTACATCGCGTAGGTGCTGACGGCGCTACGGCGCAAGGCTTCAATGGTCTGCAAGACGTCTTCGAACGGTACCGACTTGCGGGGATAGAGCCATGTGGTGGCCCCCATGATGTCATTGAGCTTCCAGTCCTTCTTGGGCGTCTTGTCATGGTCGTTGTGGCAGCTCACGCAGGGCTTGGCCGACGCCACGTCAGGGAACATGGCTGTGTAGAGCTTCGTGGAGGGGTCTTGAAAGAACTGAGCCTTGCCATCCGCGCGCACCTGCTTGAAGTACTCGACCTGCAGCCCCTTGAATCCGTTGGCCGACACGATCGGAAAGTCGGAGCCCAGGAAGAGATTGATGCCTGCCACATCGCGTTGCAGCAGGGCCGAGGTCTCACGCAGGAACAGGGCGGGCAGCGGCCCGGCAAGCACCTCCCGCTTCTTCCAGTTTTCATCAAACTTCAGGCCATTCTTCTGTCCAGGACCGACGATTTCGGCCGTGTACATGGCACGTATGGAGGCGTTCTCGGCATCCAGCATGCTGAAGAACTGCTCGACGGGGATGCGCCGGCCCGACGATTCCGCAGTCGTCTGCTCGAGCTTGGGGGGCGCGTTCACAAACAGGTAGATGCCGACGACCACAAGGCACAGTGCGGTGATGACGAAACGTTCTTTGCCCACGGTCTTCATGCGCATGAGTCCTAATGCTTCTGCCCAGGCACAGGCAGTTTGGTCTCGGCCCGCTCCTTGACCTCACCATAGGGCGAAGGCCCGGTGGAGAAGTAGTGTTGGACGCGGTCGGGGCTGATGGCCTCAGAGAGCTTCTCCGGGGCTTTCCAGCCGTGATTGTTGTGAAAGTCGTGACAGCCCAGGCAGGTACTCCAACGCTGGGCCTTGATCAGCGCAGCGTGCGAGGGCTCGATCGGGTCCTTCTTGAGCGCCAGCTCGCCGTGGCAGGCCGCGCAAAAACCCATGTTGGTCTGCGTCAGCCGAACCTTCTCGTGCTCACGGTGGCAACTGGTGCACAGCTGCGGCCCCAAGGTCGTGCGCACCTCTGCGAAGCGAGGTTCCAGAAATCGATGCGTTGGGTGGTGGTCATCCGAGCGTTTGTGACAGTCCAGGCACACGGGGTTGTTGACAGCCTTGAACACAAAGGGCGTGTCGACTTCACGCCGACCCAGCCAGTGGTCAAGCTTGGCCTGCACCTGCTGGCGCAAGGTGCCTGGTGCGTTCCGATGGCAGTCACTGCACTCCAGGTTTTCGTGGCCCGGGTTGTGGTCGTGGTGAGGAACCATGTGCGCCAACCCCGGCAAGAGCCAGAGGCCCGGCAGCAGCGCCAAGATCGCCCCAACCTTGTATCCATAGGTCTTCCAGCTCCGGCGTATGGGGGGCTTGGTGACGGGCAGGAAGAACTTCTCAACGTGGATGCGACTGCTCTGGATGCCCGACTTTTGCAGCCAGTCACTCACCGCGCTCACGTAGGGTGGCGGTCCGCAAAGAACGTAACGGGCATCGGGAAATCGCGCCGCCGTCGCCGCCACATCCTTGTGTGTGATGTAGCCATCGACGTCGTCGGTACGGCATGTCATCGTGAAGCCTGGACGTTGCTGTACCAGCGCCTCGTGTTCTTCGCGGAAGACCTGGTCCGCCCTGGAGCGCGCGCTGTAGTCCAGGTGAAATCCTGCTCCCGGGGGGCACTGCGCCAGCAGCGACCGCGCCATGGTGATGCCGATGCCGCCGACCATGCACACCGTCTGAGTGTGGGTCTCGGCCCAGAAGCGGTCCCCCCCAGGCGCTGAGATGCGCAGTCTTTTGGGGATGTTGCCGGCCTTCAGCAGCCAAGGCGTGAGTTGCCCGCCGGGCACACGCCGTACCGCGATGCTGACCACCCCCGTCTGGGTCCCGGGGTTGATGACGGTGTAGTTTCGCGAAACCCAGCGCCCGTCGATCAGCCCTTGCACGGTCACGTGCTGCCCCGCTGCAGCCGCAGGGTAGGGGGCCCCTTCAGGGAGATGAAGATCAATCTGCTCAATGCGTTGGGCGTCTGCGGCGTCCGCACTCAACACGCGAGTCGAAGCCGTGACCTCCGTCCAGGCCGTGTCGTCGCCCAACATCTCGCGCAGAGCGGGTGAGCACGAGCCACATGCCGCGCCCGCGCCCACCGTGCTGGCCAATGCGGCCAAGTTCTTGCAGCTGTGGAGCTCTATCCCTGCCTGGATCTGCCCCCGTGTGATGCCACGGCAAACGCAGATGATCTCGTCTGGGTCCGTCGCGCTTGGCACCGGGGTCTGGCTGGTCACAGAATCCCCATGCGCTGGAACACGCTGGCGAGCGACTCACCGCGCAGCAGGGCGTCGCGTGTGTCGTTTTCGCCCTGCACCTTCGCCAGTGCACGCTCGATGACCTCGTGCTCGCGCGCCTGCGGGATGACCACCACGCCGTCCACATCGCCGAACACCAGGTCGCCGCTGGCCACCGCCACGCCGGCGCATTCCACCGGCACGTCGCGCTGCATCATGCGGGCCCGGCCTTTGGTGTCCAGCGGGCCGATGCCGCCGTGGAACACCGGAAAGCGCATCTCGCGAATCTGGCGCACGTCGCGCACCAGCCCGTCAATCACGCAGCCGGCCGCCCCACGCGCCGTGGCCGCGGTGGACAGCAGTTCCCCCCAGGGCGCGATGCGCTCGGTGGGGCCGTTGCAGGCCAGTACCACCACGTCCCCGGGCTTCAGGTC
>CAISJH010000261.1 GCA_903885585.1 uncultured beta proteobacterium | reverse complement strand
GCGATGGCAGATGAAGCAGCACCCTCGGAAGCCCCGCCCGAAACTTCGACGGAAACCCGCCCCGCCGACGAGTACGACATCCCCTGGAAAGAGGCCATCGAGGGCGCGTTCCCCGAGTTCATGGCCTTCTACTTCCGAGCGGCGCACGACGCCATCGAATGGGCCAAGGGCCACGAGTTCCTGGACAAGGAGCTGCATCAGGTGGTGCGCGATGCCGCAAGCGGCAAGAAGTTCGTGGACTTGCTGGTGCGGGTGACGGGGCGGGATGCTGCCGAGCGGTTGCTGTACGTGCATGTGGAGGTGCAGACGCAGCGCGATGAGGCTTTTGCTTCTCGCATGTTCACGTATCACCACCGGCTGATCGACCGGTGGGGGCAGGCGGTGGCGAGCTTTGCGGTGCTGGCCGACGACAGCCCGGGGTGGCGGCCTTCGCAGTACCGGATCGATGTGCTGGGCTGCGAACACGTGTTCCGCTTTCCCACGGCCAAGCTGTTGGATTTCGAGGGTGGTTCAACCGCCGATGCAGCCTCAGGATTGGCCGCGCTGAAGCGCCAATCCAACCCCTTCGCCCTGGTGACGGCTGCTCACCTGAGCGCCCTGCGCACCCGCCGCCACATGGGCCGCCGCTTCGCCGCCAAACGCGAGCTTGTGAGACTGCTCTACGAGCAAGGCTGGGAGCGCCAACGCGTGATCGACCTGTTCGCCATCATCGACTGGATGCTGGCCCTGCCCAAGGAGCTGGAGCACAAGGTCTGGCAAGATATCGACGAGATTGAAAGGAAGGCCCAGATGAAATACGTCACCAGCGTGGAGCGCTTGGCTGTTGAGCGCGGGCACAGCACGGGCAAGCTCGAAGGCAAGCTTGAAACTCTGACCCGCCAGCTGACCCACCGCTTCGGCCCCCTGCCTGAATGGGTGGCTCACAGGCTGAGCGCCGGCACGGGCGAGCAGTTGGATGCCTGGTCGGACCGCGTTCTGGACGCCGCCAACTTGGCAGAGGTGTTCGGCGGGCATTGAGCTTGGCGGAGGGTCCGGTCAGGTATGGGCAGTATTTGATGCAGGTGGACGGCCAGTCTGACGACTTTTCAAATACGCCAGAGGCCATGGAGACTTTCGAAACGGGCATCCGCAAGACGGTGCAGTGGTATCTGCCCCATGGCGACTGGGTGGCACGGGTGCAAAACGGCGCCTACAGCGATTGGATGGCCAAGCAATATGGCGAGAGCCAGCAGACCTCTGGAGTCTCTTATGCCTGAGATCAGCCGATTCCTTGGCATCGTGATCGCGATGTACTACGACGATCACAACCCACCTCACTTCCACGCACGCTATGGCGCCCATCGGCTGGAGGTCGACATTCGCACTCTCGCAGTGCTGGCCGGGCGCTTTCCTCCCAAAGCACTCGGGCTGGTCATGGAGTGGGCCAGTCTGCATCAGGAGGAATTGATGCAGGATTGGGACCTTGCCCGCCAACAAGCCGAACTCAACAAGATCGCCCCACTGGAGTAAGCCATGTTTGGAGTCGATGTCACCAACGTTCAACCCTTGAAGGGTCGGAGATTGCAAGTCACCTTCTCAGACGGCATCACAGCAGTACTGGAAATGGACCAAGTGCTGCAGCGGGGCTACGGAGGCGTCTTTTCCCCCTTGATGGACGAGGCGTACTTCGCGAAGGTACGGGTGGATAGCGAGCTCGGCACCATCGTGTGGCCTAACGGCGCGGACGTTTGTCCAGACGTCCTCTACTCGCACGCTACGGGTGAGCCCATTGTGGTCAACGGCAAGAGGGTGTTGAACTGATGGACTCAGGCCTGGAAGTGAACCGCAAAGGCATCATCCTCGCCGGGGGCTTCAATCCTTCAGCCCGCGGTGAGCTGGAGATCACCACCGTGAACGAGCGCTACCTGCACCAGCAGCAGCTGAGCGTGGAGATCATGGGCCGCGGCTACGCCTGGCTGGACACGGGCACGCACGACAGCCTGATGGAGGCCGGGCAGTTCACAAGCCACGCTGGAAAAGCGCCAGGGCCTGAAGGTGGCCTGCCATGAGGAAGTGGCCTTCTGTGCCGGCTGGATCAGCGCGGAACAGCTGGAGCGCCAGGCCCAGCCGATGCTGAAGAGCGGGTATGGGCGGTATTTGATGCAGGTGGTGGGGGAGAGGGTGTATTGAGCAGGCGGGTGGGGCACGCGGGGCAGGTGCCGGTTGTGCTGCATCGTGGCCGCAACTTGACGCACCCCCTTCAGAGCGGGGCGGGGAACCCGCTTACGGGGGTGGTGAGCAGGGCGGCGGGTTTATACAGTGGTGCGATGGCAGATGAAGCAGCACCCTCGGAAGCCCCGCCCGAAACTTCGACGGAAACCCGCCCCGCCGACGAGTACGACATCCCCTGGAAAGAGGCCATCGAGGGTGCGTTCCCCGAGTTCATGGCCTTCTACTTCCGAGCGGCGCACGACGCCATCGACTGGGCCAAGGGCCACGACTTCCTGGACAAGGAGCTGCATCAGGTGGTGCGCGATGCCGCAAGCGGCAAGAAGTTCGTGGACTTGCTGGTGCGGGCAACGGGGCGCGATTCAGCCGAGCGGCTGCTGTACGTGCATGTGGAGGTGCAGACGCAGCGCGATGAGGCTTTTGCTTCTCGCATGTTCACGTATCACCACCGGCTGATCGACCGCTGGGGGCAGGCGGTGGCGAGCTTTGCGGTGCTGGCAGACGACAGCCCGGGGTGGCGGCCTTCGCAGTACCGGATCGATGTGCTGGGCTGCGAACACGTGTTCCGCTTTCCCACGGCCAAGCTGTTGGACTTTGAGCCCGAACTGGCCGCGCTCAAGCGCCAATCGAACCCCTTCGCCCTGGTGACGGCTGCTCACCTGAGCGCCCTACGCACCCGCCGCCAAATGGGCCGCCGCTTCGCCGCCAAGCGCGAACTGGTGCGTTTGCTCTACGAACAAGGCTGGGAGCGCCAACGCGTGATCGACCTGTTTGCCATCATCGACTGGATGCTGGCCCTGCCCAAGGAGCTGGAGCACAAGGTCTGGCAAGATATCGACGAGATCGAAAGGAAGGACCAGATGAAATACGTCACCAGCGTGGAGCGCTTGGCTATCGAGCGCGGGCACAGCACGGGCAAGCTCGAAGGCAAGCTTGAAACTCTGACCCGCCAGCTGACCCACCGCTTCGGCCCCCTGCCCGAATGGGTGGCTCACAGGCTGAGCGCCGGCACGGGCGAGCAGTTGGATGCCTGGTTGGACCGCGTTCTGGACGCCGCCAACTTGGCGGAGGTGTTCGGCGGGCATTGAGTTCGGCTGGCCCGGCCAGCATCAGGCTATCTGAGCGGCCACCAACGCTACGTGCAAGGATTCAGTTGCTCTTGCGCCAACTCCAACCCATGGTGAAGAACGGGTATGGGCAGTACTTGATCCAACTTCTTCGCGAGAAGGTTTACTGATCATGCAGGTGATTCAGACGGCGCTGCCGGGCGTGCTGCTGCTGGAGCCCCGGGTGTTTGGTGACGAGCGGGGCTTCTTCTTCGAGAGCTTCAACGACAAGCTGTTCACGCAGGCGGTGGGTGCGCCGGTGGCCTTTGTGCAAGACAACCACTCCCGCTCAAGCCGCG
>CAISJH010000260.1 GCA_903885585.1 uncultured beta proteobacterium | reverse complement strand
GTGGTGCAGGGCGAGGTGTTTGACGTGGCGGTGGACATCCGCGCCGGCTCACCCACCTTCGGCCGCTGGGTGGGCGAGGTGTTGTCTGAGCAGAACAAGCGCCAACTGTGGATTCCCCCCGGCTTTGCCCACGGCTTTGTGGCCTTGAGTGAGACAGCCGACTTTCTGTACAAGACCACCGATTTCTACGCCCCCCAGGCCGAACGTTGCATCGCCTGGAACGACCCCGACATCGGCATCCGCTGGCCGTATGACGGCCAACCCCAGGTGTCTGCCAAGGATGCGCTGGGGGTGGGGTTGGGTGGGGCGGAGGTGTTTGCTTCGCCGTGAGCTGAGGTAACGTCCGCCAACGACTCACCCTTCGACCGTCTGGGTGGGCCAGATGCTCTTGCCCTTTGTTGCGAGGACATCCGCCAGGAGATGGTCAAAGTCAGCGTTAGGCATGATCATGCAAAATATTGGCATAAACATGCTACGAACACACCGTGTCACTCGCCCACGCCATCTTTACCGATCGTCAGTCGCGGCTTTTCCGCTGGCTGTTCGGACAACCTGAGCGCTCGTTCTTCCTCAACGAGTTGCTGCGCTTGACAGGGCTGGGCAGCGCCTCGCTTCAGCAAGAGCTCAAGCGGCTGACGGCGTCTGGTGTGGTGCTGAGCGAGCGCAGGGGCAACCTTCGGGAGTTCAAGGCCAACCCCGCGAGCCCCTTGTTCGCGGAGTTGGTGTCACTGACGCGCAAGACCTGCGGGGTGCAAGCGGTGCTGATGCAGGCGCTGGAGCCCTTGCGTGACAAGCTCGCCCACGCCTGGATTTACGGCTCCGTGGCCAAGCAGCAAGACAGCTCGGCCAGCGATGTGGACGTGATGCTGGTGGGCGTGGACCTGAGCTTGGCCCAGGTACTGCAGCATCTGCAACCCGCCGAGCAGGCATTGGGACGCAAGGTCAACCCCACCTGCTACAACTTGAAGGAATTCATGTTCCGCCGCGCTGAGCCTGACTCCTTTGTCAACAAGGTGCTGGCGCAGCCTGTCATTCCCCTGCTGAAGGGGGGCGCCCATGGCACCTGAGCATTTGGCCAACCTGGCCCGAATCGGGCAGCTCAAGGTGGAGGCACGCAACGCAGCGGAAGTTGCACGCATGCTGAAGTTGGCGAAGACGCGGCTGGCGGATGCGAAGCTGCCGAACGTTTCACGCGATGGCCGGTTTGCCAGCAGCTATGGCGCCGGGCATGCGGCGGCGCTGGCTGCCTTGCGGTGGCACGGCTATCGGAGTGAAAACCGCTTCACGGTGTTTCAATGCCTGCAGCACACCCTGGGCTGGCCACCGCACCGTTGGCGCGTGCTGGACGCCGCCCACCAAAAGCGCAACCTGGCCGAGTACGAGGGCTACTTGGACATCGAAGAAGGCCTCGTGGTCGAGCTGAACGGCTTGGTGCAGGCGCTGATCGCCGATGTCGAAAGTCTGACGCAAACCGTCTGAAACCTTTGAAACCATGGCCCTGAAATCAGCGCCGAGCAACTGGCGCGCCAGGCCAAGCACATGCTGAAGAACGGGTATGGGCGATATTTGATGCAGGTGGTGGGGGAGAGGGTGTATTGAGTGAGTTGCGTGGTGCGGGGGTGGGCGGTGAGGTGCCATCCATCCCCGCGGGCTGGGCGCTATATTCCTCGCTCCATTTGGGTTGAAGTCATGAGCACCATCGTCAACATCCACGAAGCCAAGGTCCACCTGTCGCGCCTGCTGGAGCAGGCCATTGCTGGTGAGGAGGTGATCTTCGCCAAGGCGGGCAAACCGTGCGCCAGGTTGGTGCCGATTGCGGCGCAGAAGCCGTTGCGTAAGCCGGGAAGGCTCAAAGGCAAAGTGGATCACGACTTCTTTGAACCCCTTTCGCCCAGCGAACTGGCGTTGTGGGAGGGCCGCTGATGCGGCTTCTTCTGGATACGCACGCGCTTGTTTGGTGGTGGACCAATGACTCCCGCCTCAGCCGCAAAGCCCGCCAGACCATGCTCGACCCGGAGCATGAGGTGTTGGTCAGTGCGGCGAGCGTGTGGGAGATCGCGACCAAGCAGCGTATTGGAAAGCTGGTGATGCCACAGGGTTTCAGCGGTGTTGGCCACCTGGCCGAAGAAGATGGCTTCAAGCACTGGCCCATCTTGTGGCGCCACGCGGAGCGCGCTGGCAATTACCAGGTACCACACGCAGACCCGTTCGACCGCATGCTTGCGGCACAGGCAGAGCTGGACGGTTTGACGCTGGTGACCAAGGACGCGGCCCTTGAGGCATTCCCGGTTGAGCTACTTTGGTGAAGCGGCGCAGTGAGTCCGCGCAGTTCATCGCCATGCTGGAAAAGCGCCAAGGCCTGAAGGTGGCCTGCCCCGAGGAAGTGGCCTTCCGCGCCGGCTGGATCAGCGCCGAGCAGCTGGAACGCCAGGTGCAGCCGATGCTCAAGAACGGGTATGGGCAGTATTTGATACAGGTGGCGAGGGAGAGGGTGTACTGTCCATGCAAGTGATTCAGACGGCGCTGACGGGCGTGCTGCTGCTGGAGCCCCGGGTGTTTGGTGACGAGCGGGGCTTCTTCTTCGAGAGCTTCAACGACAAGCTGTTCACGCAGGCGGTGGGTGCGCCGGTGGCCTTTGTGCAAGACAACCACTCCCGCTCAAGCCGCG